>JAUVWB010000132.1 GCA_030604345.1 Desulfofustis sp.
CCCGGAGATTACCGCCAAGGGATCCGGCGCTCGGGTAATGGGGCGGCCCACCACCAGGTGGTCGGCGCCGGCGGCAATGGCCCGAGCCGGCGTCATGACACGTTTCTGATCGTCCACGGCAGCTTTTGTGGGAGAAAGCATTCTGATCCCCGGGGTGACGATCAAGGGTGTGCCGCCGTGGCGCTGCCGCACCATTTCGGCTTCCCGACCCGAAGAAACGATGCCGTCACATCCAAGCGCGATAGCCATGTCCGCCCGCCGACGGACCAGTTCGGCCGTGGTCCCGGCAAACCCATAGTCATGTAAATCATCGTCGGAGAAGCTGGTCAATACGGTAACCGCCAGGACTTTCATATCCCCCCGGGCAGCAACGGCAGCCTCAATGATCGTCCGATCGCCATGGACGGTGAACAGACTGACACCACGGTCATTGACTCTGTGTACCGCCCGTTTGACCGTCTCCGGAATATCGAAGAATTTCAGATCCAACATGACCCGGTGACCGCGGGCTATCAACCAGTCCACCGTATGAAACCAATCGGCCATGAACAACTCGAGACCAACCTTGTAAAAACCAATTTTGCTTTCACAACGCAGCACCATCTCCCGGGCCAGCTCAGGGCGTTCAAAATCAAGCGCGACGATGATCCTATCGCGCAGCTCAACGTGTCTCCTCTGCATCACCTCTCTCCTTTGATAATGCGTTCCTGCACGGGGCGGCGCCCCCTCGACTTGAAAACAAAAGGGGTTCTTTCTGCGCGCTGATCAACGGTGCCGACAACGAAAGGACTCCAGCCAATACCGGCCCCCGCCGGTGGTCGATTTATCGAGCATCGAGAACGCGGCGGACCAGCGACGACAGTTCAACCATACTAAACGGTTTCTGCAGAAAGCCGCTCCCCTTGCCGAGCAACAACTGCTCCATCTTCCTATCCAAGGCATACCCGCTCGACAACACGACCGGCAACGACCGCCGCGTCTGTTTTATTCTCTCAAGGACTTCACTGCCATCCATCCCGGGCATGATCACATCAAGGATGACCAGGTCGATACGCTCCCCCTGCTGCGCCAACACCTCCAGACCGGCGCTCCCCCCCTGAGCGGTCAACACCTTGAAACCGAGCTGTTCGAGCATCGCCTGGCCCACCTCGAGGATCATCCTTTCGTCGTCGATCAGCAGGACGGTCTCCGACCCTGCCACCGACACCGCCGGTTGCTGTTCCGGCACCTGGGCGTCCGGCATTTTTTCAGACAGCGGCAGATAAATGGTGAAGGTTGAGCCGTGCCCAACCGCACTGTCCACCTGGATGAAGCCACCGTGATTCCTAACGATGCCGTACGAGGAAGCCAGCCCCAAGCCGGTTCCCCGCCCGCCCTCTTTGGTGGAGAAGAACGGCTCGAAGATCCGTTTCCGAATGGATTCTTCTATGCCGGTACCGGTGTCGGTGATGGAGACGACGGCGAATCGACCAGCGACGACCCCATGCGGCTGACAAAAAGATTCATCCAACACACCGGTTTCGATGGCGACGGCCAACTCTCCTCCCTGCGGCATGGCCTGCCAGGCGTTTACATACATGTTGAGCAGCACCTGTTCCATCTGGGGGCGATCGACCTCCACCACCACCGGCTCAGGGGCCGACCTGACGGTCGTCCGAATCTCTTTCTTGGTCCTGCCGAACAGCTCCGAGCTCTTTTGCACCAGCTGGTTCAGGTCGATCGGCATCGGCTGGTATTTGCCTCCCCGGGCAAATCCGAGCAGTTGTCTGGTCAAGCCGCTGGCGCTGCGCACGTAATCTTCTATGGCCAGCGCATGCTCCCGCTCCCGCTCGCCACCGACCAGGCGAAGCAGTTCCGCCCGCCCCTGAATGCCCATCAGCAGGTTGTTGAAATCATGAGCGATACCCCCTGCCAGCGTACCGACTGCCTCCATTTTCTGGGCCTGCTGGAAGGCATTTTCCAACCGTTTCTGTTCGGTGATGTCCCGGATGAAATTGAGCGTCGCCGGTCGGTCCCGCCACTGAATCAGCACGGCGCTCAACTGGACGACGATTTCTTCTTTGGCCTTGGTCTCCAGACGAAACTGGTAATTTTGGGGGAGAGACTTGTCTCCCTGCAGCCGCCTGACGTGCCTCTGGGTCACCAGTTCCCGGTCAGCGGGATGAATGAAGTGCGTAAACGGCTTCGCCTTCAACTCGATATCGGTGTAACCGATGATGGACGCCGTCTGATGATTGGCGAACACCACCTTGCCGTCCTGCACGATCAAGATGGCATCGTGAGCGTTTTCCACCAGATTCCGATACTGCTCTTCGCTCTCCCGCACCGCCCTTTCCGCCCGCAAACGCTCGGTGACATCCTGGACAAAAGCCACCGTCCTGGCATGCGGCGCTTCCGGAAACGGTCTGATCCGCACTTCCGCTTCAAAAGCCGTGCCGTCGATACGGCTATGTCGCCAGTAAAAGAGATCGACCATCTGCGGGTCGGTCAAGTCCTGGAGAATCTCCTGCGCGGCCAGATCCGATCGTTTCCCATTGGGCTGTACCTCCGGCGAAACGGCGAGGACACTGGTCCCGATCAGTTCCCGGCGGGTCGCCCCGAACATCTTCAATGCCGCCGGGTTGCAGTCGGTGATAATGGTTCCCTGAAGCAGTAAAATGGCATCGGGGCTTGCTTCAAAAAGGCTTTGATACCGTTCCCGCTCTCTTCCGATGGCTTCCGTCTGTTGGCGGATCTTCTGGACAAACGAATTGAACTCCCCCGCCAAGCGTCCGAGCTCATCCTTTTTGGCCACCGGGAGCGGTTCCGGGCTCACCAGGCCGGTATTGCGATCGAGATGCTCAATGAGGTCCTGCAACGGCCTGGTCAAACGACCACTGAGCAGGTAGCTGGCGATGGCTGAGGCGATGAGCAATACCACCACGGCCCCATGGAGAATCATGCGAATGACTTCCACCGGAGCCATGATTTCATCCATGGGACTCACGGCGGCCACCAGCCAGCCGTACTCATCGATCGTCCGGAAAACGACCAACTTCTCCTGAGCGGGGAGGCCACCCGTTTGCTCCGATGAAAAGACGAAACTTCCCGAACGCTCCTCGATCAGGCGCTGTCGAAGGCCGGCAGTAACCTCTTCACGGGTGGCGCGATCGCCCGCGTTCATCTGGGGGTGGACGAGCAAGGATCCGGCGGCATCAACGACAAAACAATAGCCGCTGGTGCCGAATCGAAGAGAGAGAACGGTCTGCTGAAAATCCTCGGGGTCAATCAACTGGGAAAACTCGGACCGATAACTCGAAGCTGAAATGATCCAGTCAAGCTCTGCCAGGTAGACCATAAACAGGGCTTTTTTGCGCAGCTCTCGCTCCCCAGGATTGCGCCATTCGTACTCCAGGTAACCGTTTTTTCGATCCATTTGCTCTTGGACAAAGGCAAAAGAAGAGATATTGGTGCCCTGCAAAAACCGGTTCGGGTGTACCGTCAACTCCCCGCGAGAGTCGAGACAATAGATGTATCCGGAGCTGCCGACCGGCTGTTCCAGAAAGATCTTCCTGATCGCGACCAACGCTTCGGCCTTCGTCATTTTTCCGCCATCGGCAAGGGCCAGGTAGTGTCGAGCCAGGGCCAGGTTTTTTTCGGCCAGCGCCTGCAGGTGGTTCCGGATGGCAATGGAGGCACTGGTCTGCACCGCACTGGTCAACAAGTGCGTGGAATTGGTCAACTCCCGTTCGGCATTGTTCCTGAAATAGGGAACCATGACCAATTCCACCGACCCCACCAAGAGCAGAAGAACCGGAATGAGCGGCAACAGAAAAAAAACAAAGATACGGGAGCGTAACGTTCCCGGCAAGCGCCTGAAAATCATGGCATAACGGTCCAAAAAAGAGGCATCGCAGCATATCCGATGGGCGCAAGTATACCAACAAACCCCCCCGGACAACAGCGGTTGTTATCGCTCGGCCCCCCGCAGGCGGAGCAGGTGGTCATCGCTTCCCGGCCACGTGGAAAATTCTTCGATGACGATCACCAGGCAATGTGGTATGGCTGTGAGCGTTTACCTGGTCCACCGGCAAAACGACACACCATGATGAGAAAGCTTCTTTTTTCCCTGCTCCTTCTGCTTGCTTCGTTGTTCTCGGCTTCCTGCCGCCCCGACTATTTTCCGCCGCCCGAAAGCGAAGGTGGTTGGCGCACGAACATCGACCCGAAATTCATCAGATCTCTTCATCTCGATCCGGATCGACTCAGAGAACTCGGCTCCTATGGCCTCTCCGTGCCAAGTTCGGAGCTGTCTTCAGTTCTGGTGATCAAGGACGGCTGGCTGGTCGGCGAGTGGTACAGCGCCCCGGAAGCCCGAGAAACGCCGATATACACTGCTTCCGTCGGTAAGACCTTCGCCCTCATCTGTTTTGGCATCGCCGAGAAGGACAGCCAGGAAGGACGGCTCCCCCACCGCATCGACAACTCATCTCCCGTTTACGACCGACGCTGGCTCCCCCAAGGCTACCCGCTCTCCGACCCCGACAAGCGCCAGATAACCTTCGACCATATCTTTCAACACACGTCGGGTCTTGTTCCCCAAGAGTCCACGGTGGAAAAAGATCTTCCCATCGAACAGGGAAGAAATCAATGGCGCAACTACCTTTCCTGGGTTGTCGGCCACTCCTCTCTGTGGCCGCAGACCAAAGAGCTTTACTTTCCCCCCGGCTCCCCTGAGGAATTTGCGGGCCATGCCTGCTGGGGATCCCATTGCGGGGCCTACAGCAGTGTCGGTTTTGCCCATATCGGCCTGGTGCTGGCAAATATCTACCAGCAGCCGGCTCATCGCTTTCTGCGCAGTCGGCTGCTGGATCCGATCGGGTTTTCCGCAGTCGATTTCGAAGCACCGCCGGCGCCGCCGGAAATCCTCTGGTTCAGCGGCGGCGGCTTGCGGATGATCCCTCGAGCTTTTGCCCGCTTCGCTTACCTGTTACTCCATGAGGGGCGCTGGGGAAAACAACAGCTCGTTCGCCCGGAGTGGTTTCGCTCATTGGCGTCATCGCCGCGCTACGAAAATCTCCGCACCAACCACGACGGCTATTTCGGAGCCGCCTACCCGCCCGATCTCATCCGCGTTTACGGTTCCGGCGGAAATTTCGCCTTCATTTTTCCCCGTCAGCAGTTGATTGTCCTGAAGACCGGCAGGATTCACAATTTCTTTCTTGATCTTCACATGCGCGATTTCCTGCACCGCGCTTCGCTGATGTTTACCGACGTATCCCCTTGATCCAGCCATCACCAAGCGGGTGACGCCACGAAGAAACAATTGTGAACAGCCCGGTTATCCCTGAAAGATAAAAAACTTGCGCATGGCATAGTTGATCATGATGGCGCTGAAGATGTTGGCGGCGAAGGCATAGGTGGTCAACATACCCAGACGCCTGATGAGCACTCCCATGAAGGCGGTCCCGATCGCGACACTCAATCCGGACACCAGATAGAAAAGAGAGATCTCCACCAAAAAGGAATGGCGGCCGCGCTCGAACACCCAGAGGATATTGGTGACATAGGC
>JAUVWB010000339.1 GCA_030604345.1 Desulfofustis sp.
AGCCCGAGCCACGGACTGTTTTCCTACCCGGTGCTGATGGCGGCCGATATCCTCCTCTATCAGGCCCAACAGGTCCCGGTCGGCAAGGACCAGAAACAGCACCTGGAGGTGGCCCGCGATCTGGCCCAGAAATTCAACAACGAATTTGGTGAAACCTTTGTCGTGCCGGAACCGGCCATCGACGAAAACACCGCCACGGTGCCCGGGGTAGACGGTCAGAAGATGTCCAAATCATACGACAATACCATCCCGATCTTCCTTGATGGCAAGGATCTGAAAAAACGGATCATGGCCATTCAGACCGACGCGACGCCGGTGGAGGAACCAAAAAATCCCGATACCTGCAACCTGTTTCAGATCTTCCGCCTGTTCGCACCCCCGTCCCGGCTGGCTCAGGTCCGTGACCTGTACGTCAATGGCGGGGCGGCCTATGGGTATCTCAAGCTGGAGTTGCTGGAGTTGATTAGCGACTATTTCGCCGCCGCCCGGGAGCGCAAAAAGGAGTTGCTCGCCGATCCCGCCGAAGTGCGCCGGATCATGCAGAAAGGCGCGGAGAAGGCGCGGGCGAAGGCGGTGGTGACGCTCGATCTGGTTCGTGATCGGGTTGGGCTTCGTTATTAGCGAACTGTCGGGAGACTGGCGATGAGTTATGGGATAACCCGAGAAGAGGCGCGGGCGCTGGTGGACGAGCATCTGGCCAGCCCGCATCTGATCAACCACAGCCTGGCCGCCGAGGCGGTGCTGCGGGCCACGGCGAAGCGTCTTGGCGAAGATCCCGAAAAGTGGGGATTGGCCGGTCTGCTGCACGATCTGGATGCCGAGAGCAACCCCGATCTCGATACTCACACCACCAGGACGGTGGAGATCCTGCGCCGGCACGGCGTCGATCCGGAGATCGTCGAGGCCATCGCCCTGCACAATCTGCAGGCGCACCCCGGGGCCCGAAGGTCAACCCCGCTCCATTACGCCCTGGCGGCGGGAGAAACGGTGACCGGGTTGGTGGTTGCCGCGGCGCTGGTCAACCCGCAAAGACAACTGGCCGCCGTCAAGGCCAAATCGGTGCAGAAGCGGTTCAAGGAAAAGGCCTTTGCCCGCGGCGCTGACCGGACAATAATCGCCGAGTGTGAGCAGATCGGCATCAGCGTCCCCGACTTCTGCGCCCTGGCCCTGGCTGCCATGCAGGAAATCGCCCCGGAGATCGGTCTGTAGCGGCTTCCCGGCTATTGGAAAAAGGTCTTGTCTGATTTCTGGTCGATGCTGACGATCCCTTCCAGCAACAGATGATCGATCCGTTCGTTCAACGCGATCTCATCTTCCACCGAGCTGTTGGAGACGAACGCGAAGGTTCCTTGATTCCAGGAGAGGACGTGGAAAAAGGCGTCCTTGATCTGGGCCTTGAGTAATTCCTGCAGATCTTCCTCGCTCACCAACCCCCTTTCCTGCATGATGCTGCCCAGCCGAATCTGCCGGTTATGTTGGTCATGCACGGTCAGACATTCGCTCAGTTGCTCCCTGGTGATCAGGTTCGCTTCCAGCAATCGCTGGCCGAGCTGTTTCTGCTGCGCATGGAGCGTTCCCCAGACCAGGCTGCCGCCTTTGAAAAAAAACGTGGCCTTGGCCGGCGGATTGAGCAGCAGCAGTTTCCCGGAAACGTTGGTGTAATAGAGGAGCTGAAAGATGCTTTCGATTGATATGACGTCCAGAGCTCCTTGGAAATCGACGGTTCTTCGCTTATCGATGGTCTTGGTCATGCCGCTATCGTGCCACTGTCGGTTGTCTGGGTCATTCCTCCACGGATAAACAACTGCGGGCCCCCCCTGTGTCGCTCCATGAATCCCCTGTATCATTCATTGTAGCCAAAAGCGGAAAAAAAACAATTGCGATTGTTACACCAACAAATGGTTGGAAAAACGGGTGCTGCTGATGGCCACCGCCGGGTGGTGCGTGGGCGGCCGAGTCGGTCCGGCCCGTGGTGACGCACCACCCGTTCTGCGCGGTCTTAAAAATCCACGAGTTCGACGTCGAAGACCAGTACCGCATTAGGTGGAATCGGACCCCGGCCAGCGGCGCCGTAGGCAAGCTGGGGCGGAATGATCAGCGTACGTTTTTCTCCCTTGGTCATGGAGAGGAAGGCCTCGTCCCACCCTTTGATGACCCGGCCGGTGCCCACCGGAAACGTGATTGGCTGACCACGATCATAGGAGCTGTCGAACGGGGTGCCGTCCAGGAGCCGCCCGGAGTAGTGGGCCGTGACCATCGTTCCCGCGGTCGGGCTGGTCTCTGCCGTCCCGGCGGCGGTGATCAGGTATCGCAGGCCGCTGGGGGTGACCACGGCGTCGGAGAATTGGGCTGTAATCTGCTGCTGCTGCGCTTCCAGGGCGGCCAGTTCTTTGTCCTGCTGACGTTTCTTGTGGGTCTGCAGCAGGCTGTCGAACGTGGGCTGGTCGGCCTGGAAGGCCTCTGCATCGCTGCCAACCCTGATGATCTCGACGCCGGTGATGGTATCACCTTGCTTGATGGCGTCGACCACCTGCTGACCGCTGACCACATGGCCAAAGACAGTGTGCTTGCCGTCCAGCCAGGGGGTGGGCACGTGGGTGATGAAAAATTGACTGCCGTTGGTGCCTGGGCCGGCGTTGGCCATCGACAGGATACCGGGTCGGTCGTGGCGCAGCGACGGGTCTATCTCATCGGGGAAGGTGTAACCGGGGCCGCCGGTG
>JAUVWB010000202.1 GCA_030604345.1 Desulfofustis sp.
CAAAGTGCAGGTATGGCGATAACCCGGATTGTCCGGACAAGAGCGGATCATTACGCCGCGCGGCATAGGACGGCAACCGGTCCCGCAGTGCCGCGGCCATGGCCCGGCGGGCAGCCGTCTCGCCGGGTTCGAGCCAGCTGACCGGCTGGGCCCGGCGGTTGCCGATCCTGGCCAGCAGCCGGGCCACATCGATTGGTGCAACGGCCGGCGGGGCCTGGGGATGGACGAGCGGCGCCGGGATGTCTCCCAGGTAATCGCCGAGCAAACGGCGATATGCGGGCCGGAAGGTGGCGGCGGAGTATTCTTTCTTGGGAGAGGCGATCCAGGCCGGAATCACATTGTGGGCGTCGACTTCGTAATACCCCATGGTGATGGCGTTCATCACTTGCCGTTGCCACTGCCGTTTCACCCGTAACGGATCGAAATCGCTCACCAGCAGGTGGGCATCGATTGACTCGAGCCACGGCGGCAGGGTCTCTCCCGGTTCTCCGGTCAGCAGCACCAGTCCAATATTGAGCTCGGCGAGTTGCCGCTGTACCTCTGCCAGGCCGGTCAGCAGGAAATGGTAACTGCGCTGTTCCGCCCCGGGGTAGTCGGTGACCAGGCAGAACACGACAACGAGGCCCGTGTCACGGGCCAGGGCTTCCTGCTGGGCGAAGAGTAGCGCCCAGTTATCCCGGACCCGCTGGTCCCTCGACATCCAGTAGACCACCGGCCCTGTACCGGGGCGGCCGGCGGCGACAACGCGCCCACGTCGAACAAGGGCAGGGTCCTTGCGGTCCATCGGTTCTCCCGGGTGGCTCAGGTTGTAGGAAGTACGGGTTCGATGCAGCGGTGTATCGCAAGCGGTGATTGCACGGTTCGCGACTTTCTTTGCATTCAGTGCTATGATACTCGGCGAAGATCACGCAAAGCAATGAAATATGGAGGTCGGAACATGGAGCACGGGGTCGACGAAACCATTAAGATTGGAGTCAGCGCCTGTCTGCTGGGCCAACCGGTGCGTTACGACGGGGGCCATAAGCATGATCGGTACATCACCGACATCCTCGGCCGCTTTTTCACCTTCGTGCCGGTCTGTCCGGAGGTGGAGTGCGGGCTGTCGGTCCCGCGCGAGGCGATGCGCCTGATCGGGGATCCCGCTGCCCCGCGGCTGGTGACCGTCAGGTCCGGGGTCGATCTCACCGAGCAGATGAACAACTGGGCGGAAAAACGGGTGACGGAGCTGGAAAACGAGGATTTGTGCGGTTTCATCTTCAAGAGCAAATCCCCTTCGTCCGGGATGGAGCGGGTGAAGGTGTACGATCCGAACGGCGTGCCGCGATCGGCCGGCATAGGCCTGTTTGCCCGGAAACTCATGGAGCGACTACCGTTGCTGCCGGTGGAGGAAGAAGGCCGGCTGAACGATCTGCTCCTGCGGGAGAACTTCATCGAGTCGGTCTTTGTCTTCCGGCGCTGGCGAACGGCGCGCGCCGAGGCCACGCCGGCGGCCCTGGTCGGGTTTCACACGAGCCATAAATTGTTGTTGCGATCACATAGCGAGCAGCACTATCGTGAGTTGGGGCGACTGGCGGCCCAGGCCGGAAACAGCGAGCCGACCGAGTTGTTCAATGCCTATCAGGAATCGTTGCTGGCCGCCTTGAAACTAAAACCGACGGTGAAAAAGCATTGCAACGTGCTGCTGCACATGATGGGGTATTTCAAGAAAGTGCTGAGCGGCGATGAAAAACAGGAGCTGCTCGAGGTCATCGACCGGTTCCGCAGTCTCCATGTGCCGCTCATTGTGCCGCTGACGCTGTTCAACCATCATATACGCAAATACCGGGAACCGTACCTGCAGCGCCAGGTGTACCTGAACCCGCATCCGCTTGAGCTGAAATTACGTAAGCATGCGTGATGAACGACCGGGTGTGAACCGGCTGAACCCGATCTGACCGATGCCCACGAGCGATATCGATAGCGTCCCGTCTCCGCGAATCCCCATCTGGCTCCAGTTGTCGCTGGCAACCATGGTGGTGCTGGCGGTCTCCATCAGCGTGCTCAGCTATGTGATCATGGAGCGTCAGCGGACGAATCTTTTCGATCACACGGTTAAACTCGGTTCGGTCAGTCTCCGGCATGTGGTTGATAACGCCAAGGTGCCGCTGTTGACCGGGGACCTGCTGGCGCTCAGCACCCTGATCAACAATGTGGTGTCGGTCGATGGTCACTATTATGCGTTTATCGTCGACAGCGACGGCATCATCAGGGCGCACACCGATCAAGACATGTTGGAGAAGCCCTTTGCGCCGGTCGTCCCCAAGGGAGATGTGGTGCAGCTCGACCAGGCCACCTATTTCACCCAGCAACTTCCAGACGGCTCCGAGGTGATCAACCTGAGCATGCCGATCATCTTCCAGGATAAGCAATTGGGGGAGGTGCATGTGGGGCTCTCGGTCGATTTTATCCGCCAGCTGTTTATCGACGAGCGGGCCTTTCTCGTCTGGGCGACGGTGGTCATCATCGTGCTCGGGGTCGTTGCCGCGGTCATGTACAGTCTTCGGTTCACCCGGCCCCTGTCGGCCCTGGTCCAGGCCACGACACAGATAGCTCGGGGCAACTACGACTTCAAAGTGAGAAGTGACCGCAACGACGAGTTGGGCAGGCTTGGCGAGGCCTTCAACCGGATGGGTGAGGAATTGGCCCGGCAGGCGTTGATCCGGGAATCGTTCGGCAAATATGTGGGCTCGGAAGTGCTGGAGCAGATCACCAAGAGTCCGGGAGAACTGTGGGTAAAGGGGCAGCAGGGCGAGGCCTCGATTCTGTTCGCCGATATCCGCGGTTTCACCGCCTACGCCGAAGGGCGTGATCCGGAGGAGGTGGTGGAACGTCTCAATGAGTTTTTTGCCATTGCCACCGAGGTGATCTTTCGCCATGGTGGATCCATCGACAAGTTCATCGGCGATTCGGTGCTGGCCGTCTTCGGTATTCCCGTTTTCCACCAGGATCACCTGGCCCGGTCGATCCGGGCGGCGAAGGATATGCAGCAGCAGCTTGCGGCCGCAGCCGGTGCCGGCAATCCGCTGCTGGCCACGGTGGGTATCGGTATCGCTTCAGGTGTGGTGGTGGCCGGCAATATCGGCTCCTCGGTGAAGATGGAGTACACGGTCATCGGTGACTGCGTCAATGTCGCCGCTTCGTTGAACAATCTGGCTGGTCCTGGGGAGATTATCGTCGGCGGCGACGGTGCTTCGACCTTTACCGAGATCGCCGAGGTAGAAACGCTGGCACCGCAGAAGATCAAGAATCGGGAGCAGCTTGTCCAGGTCTTCCGGGTTGTCAGAACCGTGTGTTGTCTGGTGCCGCTGCTGCCGATCTTGTTCGGCTGTGCCGGCCTGGACGATCGTCATGCCGAACGGGAGCCAATCGGGCCGGCGGTCACCTCCGAGAGTCGGGTGCTGCTGCCTGACAACGCCCAATGGGAAGCCCTGCAGGCCGAGGAGGAAGGCCGTTACGACCAGGCGGTGACCTATTGGCGGCAGGCCGAGTCGGTCGTCCGGGAAAAGATAGCCTTGCTGAGTGAAAAGCTCCGGCAGCTGGCCGGGTATCATGCCGAGCGGGGAGCCAAACTCTTCGAGAAGAAGGAGGGTGAAAAAGCTCGCCAGGCCTTTCTCGAGGCGCTTGCCTACGATCCGGACAACCCGCTTGCCCTCGACTATCTGCTGCACCGGTATCGGCCCGAACGATTCCATGCCTATACCGTCGAGGAAGGCGATACGCCGGCTGCCATTGCCGAGAAGGTGTATGGTTCGAGGCGCTATGAGTTTGCCGTCCGCCGGCTCTCCCCCGGAGGGGAGGCCACGGTGCTGACGGCCGGGCAGGAGATGTCCGTTGTCGATCTCGATTCTCTTTATTCCCCGGCGTTGATCGACTATGGCAGGCAGATCCGTCTGGCCCGGCAGCTGTTTGCCGACCAGCGGTTCGAGGAGACGGTACCGGTGGTTAAAACGATCCTGCGCGACAACCCGAACGACGAGGAGGCGTCCTATATCCGCAACCGATCCCTGCTGGCGCTGGCCGAGCAACAGCGAGCGGAAGAACAGTTCGATGAGGCATTGGCCACCCTTTCCCAGGTGGATCCGAATTTTAAAAACCTCAAGCCGCTACTCGCCGAGATCGGTGCGCAACGGCCTCCAAAACAAGACCATGACCACATACGGGCCAATGGTGACTTGTTTCG
>JAUVWB010000240.1 GCA_030604345.1 Desulfofustis sp.
ATCGGCTTCGCCGGCCCCCGAGTCATCCGGGAGACCACTGGCATCGATATTCCACCGGATTATCACTCGGCCCGGAACGCACTGAGACGGGGACACATTCAAGGGATTTGGGATCGCCGCGAGTTTCGCCGCAACCTCTACAAGGCATTGCTCACCATGGGCAGCCCCAGTCTCTACTACCGGTAACCTGGGGACTTGTGGCCACCTGATAACCATCCTCTGGAGGATTGCGCAATGCCCCGCCTTTCTTCGGAGCAGCTGCGCCAGGGCCAGAAAACATCACAGCGTTTCGCCATCCCGCTGCGACTGCTTCTGATTGTCCCGTTCACCGCGCTGCTGATCACGACCACCGCGCTGGTCGGTTACCTGTCGTTTCACAACGGCCGACATGATATCAATCTGGTAGCCGGCCATCTGCGTGGCGAACTGAACCAGCGCATCGCCGACCACGTCCAGCGTTTCCTCGATACGCCGCGCCAGATCGGCAGTACCCTTGTTCACCTCCTGCAGCACCGCATCGTCGACGCCGATGACCCGGTCACCCTGGAAACCTATCTGTGGCAGACCATCAGACGTCACCCTTCCGTGACCTCCATCTATTTCGGTAACACCCGCGGCGGACTGGTCGATGCCGGACGCGAGGGTGCCGATGGTTCGCTCTACGTCATGGCCACCGACGATTTTCGCAGCGGCCCACTCCGCAAGTTTACCATCGACGATCAGGGCCGGCGCGGCCCGCAACTCACCTCCATCGAGCATTTCGACGCCCGCAGTCGAAGCTGGTACCAAGCTGCCGTCACCACGGGAAAACCGATCTGGACCGAAGTCTATCCGCTCATTACCGGACAAGACCTGGCGGTTGCCGCCGGAGAACCGGTCTTCGATCGAACCGGAGCCCTGCTCGGTGTCGTTTCCGTCGATCTGTTTCTCTCCCACCTCGGATCCTTCCTCAGCTCACTGAAGGTCGGCACTACCGGGCAGGCATTTATCGTTGAACGCTCCGGACTGCTCATCTCCTCGTCTGCCGATCCGCAACCGCTTCAGATGGAGTCACCCAATCAACCGCCGGAGCGTTTGCCGGCCGTCAAAAGCAGTTCGCCGTTGATCCGGGCGGCGGCCGAGGCATTGACGTCTCGCTTCAGCACTCCCGGACAGCGGCTCGATGAACAATTCGAGGTCGAACTGGACGGCAAGCGGATGCTCCTGCACGTATCATCGCTCAGCGGTCTCGATGCACCTGACTGGCTGATCGTCACGGCCATTCCCGAGGCCGATTTTATGACCCATATCACCCGCAACAGCGTCACCACCTCCCTGTTGATCGGGATCTCCACCGTGCTGGCAGCCGGCCTCGGGGTGATAATCGCCTTTCTGGTCAGTCAGCCCGTGCTTCAGCTCAATCGAAACGCCCGAATCTTGGCCAAGGGCAACCTCTCTGCTCCCGCAACAAAGAGTCAGGTCAAGGAAATCAACCAACTTTCCGAGACCTTCGCCGGCATGGTGCGGGATATTCACCAGCTGGTGGGACAACTCCATACCGAGATCCTGGAGCGCCAGGAAACGGAGCTGGCTTTGCGTGAACGTGAGGAGCAGCTGCAGCTGACGTTGCAGGCGGCCGAACTGGGGACCTGGGACTGGAATATCCAAACCGGGGCCGTCCGTTTCAATGACCAGTGGGCTCACCAGCTCGGCTATGCACCCGACGAGATCGAACCGGACGTGCGCAGCTGGCAACGACTACTGCACCCGGATGATGAGGCCCTGATTCGGGATACCCTGGCCGACCACCTGGCGGGCAAGACACCGCTCTATCAGACCGAACACCGTTTGCGGACGAAGGCCGGGCGCTGGATATGGATTCTGGACACCGGCAAGGTCATCGAACGAGATGCCCAACAGCGCCCCCTGCGAGCCATCGGTATCCATCAGGATATCACGATCACCAAGGAGATGAGAGAGCAACTTTCTCGCCAGGAACGGTTGGCGACGATCGGCCAGATGGCTGCCGGCATCGCCCATGATTTCAACAACATCATGCATGGCATCATGGGGTATACCGACCTCCTGAGCCTGACCACTCAGCCCACCGAGGAACAGCTGAAAACCTTGCACAAAATCCAGGCCCTCGGCCGGCAGGCCTCTTTCAAGGTTCGCCAGCTCCTCGATTTCAGCCAAAGGACCAATCGTATCCTGCAGCGCCTCGACCTTCGAGCCCTGATCGCCGATTCGCTGCAACAAACCGCATCGAGGCTGCCCGCCACCATTGAGTTGGCAGCCAATCTGGCTGAAGACCTCCCGGAAGTGGATGCGGACCCCGAGCAGCTGCGCCAGGTCGTTGACAACCTGACGGCTAATGCCATCAAGGCCGTTCCGGATGGCGGTCGAATCCACGTGAAGCTGTCACGCCAGACCATCGACCAGCATGGTGGGCGCCTCTGCGTGATATGCAATGAACCGCTGGTCGGCACCTGGATTCGGATCGATATCAGCGACACCGGACACGGCATCGCCGACGATATCCTGCCGCACATCTTCGAACCGTTTTTCACCACCAGGGAAATTGGCCAGGGGACCGGCCTGGGACTCCCACAGGTGGCCGGGATCATCGCCCAACACGGGGGTCACCTGACGGTTGTCAGTTCAACCGGGGCAGAAAGCGGCACCACCATCAGCATCTTCCTGCCCCTCTCCCCGGAGCCGGTGGACAAGAATGAACAGCGGGACGCGTCAACCGTTCGGCGCAAAGGTCGCTGGAACTAACTCAGAACCTCGGCTGAGTCTTGCTGCCCGGATACAAGGTCGTGTCCGGTTGTTGCTCAAAAGGTGATCAACTGGTATCCCTGGTCGAGATAACGCTCGACGGACGGATGCCCCATCAAATCGCCGGTGACGCGCAGCCCCTGCGCTTCGGCATCGGCCAAGCTGCCCAGTTTGGCCGAGCAAGCCCGGCAGACGCAGTCGATCAGCCCCTTGGCTTTCACTTTTTCGTACAATTCATAAAATGGTGTGTGCGGATCCTTCAGCTTGCTTATCAGTTGTACGGCGCCCCCTTCGATAACGACCTTGGTGTCGTATCCTTTTTCCTGGAAATCGATCGCATAGAGCAGCACGTGGGCAAAACACATCAGTTCCGGGTTATACGTGATCAGCACGACTTTCTTCATATCTCCCTCCTTGTTTCGGGTTTTCCGCTTTCAGTCTTGCACCAAGGCGTGGTTCATGGCAAGGAATAAGTGGGCCGCATCGGCATCTCTCCGGCAACAGCCCGGTGAACGACAGACTGCCAGCTCTTTGAGCCTGATCAGGATTTTCTTTTGACTCGCACCACCTGGATCGGTATAACAACCCATGCTCCCGCACCATCGTAATCATTGACCAGGAGTTATCATGTCCAGTCATTTCGGTACCCTTTTTCGTATCTCCACCTTTGGGGAGTCCCACTGCAAGGCCGTCGGTGTCGTTATCGACGGTTGCCCGTCCGGACTGAAATTGACCGAGGCGGACATTCAAACCCAATTGGATCGTCGTCGTCCCGGGCAGTCGCGGCTGACCACCGACCGACAGGAGGCGGACCGGGTCACCATCCTGTCCGGTACCGAAAACGGCGTGACACTCGGGACACCGATCGCCCTCAAGGTCGACAACCTCGACCAGCGTCCCGGGGATTACGGCGATATGGCAACCATCCCCCGCCCCTCCCATGCCGACTATACCTACCTGGCAAAATACG
>JAUVWB010000055.1 GCA_030604345.1 Desulfofustis sp.
CAGCTATGAGGTTTCGTTCCCGGATGACGATCTGGGCCAGGACATACTCGCTCATCAAGGGTCCGAAGACGCCTTTGATGCCGGTTAAGAGATATCCGGTGGGCAGGTCTGGCGCCATGAGCGCATCCACTCCGGCGAAGGTTGATTGCACCCAGCGGAGACGAGGCGTGTGATGAACTATCTGGGCCACCAGGTCGGGCCTGCCAAGAATGATGTCACTCGTCTCCAGGAAAGGACGGGCCGAGGTGGCGTCGGCAGCTGTCGCCATCGTCAGTCGTCGGCCGGTCGTCTGCTGCTCGATCAGGGTTTGGTACTGACAAGCGTCCGTGTCTAGGATGAGGAGCTTATGCATGGCGGCGGCCCTGATAGGCGGGTGGTTGAGAGTCGCTCGGTACTCGGTGAGCAGGGTGATGAGCGACTGGGCAGAGAATTCTGCTATGGCTCAAAAAACGGTTCACAGCCTTTCGCAGGGAAAATTCAACTCCACCGTGTGCCCGCAGGGATCCTTGACGAAGATTTGAAACTGATCGGTCTCCGCAAGATGCTCGGTGGCGTAATCGATACTGAGGTCTTCGAGTCGTCGAATGGCCGCCGGGAGATTGATGCACGACAAGGCGATATGGCAACAACCGCCCGCAAAGGTCTCCCCCGGTTCACTGATTTCGAGATGGATCAGGTCTTGCTCACCCCCATAAAGCCAGAAACCGTCTTTGGCCAGAGGTGGTCTGAAACCAAGACGCAGATTGAGCACGCTTGTGTAAAACGACAGGCAGCGGTCGATGAGCTCGGCAGGGGCGCTGATGGTGAAATGACGAAGTCCGGTGACGATCATGGGTGTCGATTCCGCTCCATATCGCGTTTTCAGTTCATGACCAAGATGGTGTTGGTAGGTGCGTTGATTGAATGCATAACTTACGTCCTGATCCGCTGATAGTGAATGATGGAGTAAGGTTCCTCGCGAACCAAGCGCCTTTGGTCGACAATGGCGAACTGCCTCGGATCAATGGAGGGAAACGTGACATCCCCTGCCACATCACGCTCGAGAGCTGTGACGATGATGGTGTCGGTCACCGGAAGAGCTGCCCGGAATAATTCGCCACCGCCAATCACGAAAATTTTTTCTTTGTCTTTGCAATAGTCCAGGGCGTCGGCCAGGGACCTACAGGTCTTGCACCCGGGAAATGAGCGGGCGGCGTCACGGCTAAGCACGATGTTCTCCCGGCCAGGTAACGGTTTACCTATGGCCTCGAAGGTTTTTCTCCCCATCACCAGCGGATGGCCCATGGTTGTTTCTTTGAAATGGCGGAGGTCCGAAGGGAGATGCCAGGGTAGTTTTCCCCGATCTCCGATAACGCCATTGCGAGCGACGGCGACGACGATGATTATTTCGGGCATGACGGGTACCAATAGATTACCGGATTATAGGGAAAAAGAATTGTATTTAGCGATCCTTCCATTTAATAATGGAGCGTCTTGAGAAATATAGCGCATGCTGCCGTTTGCGGCAATCGAGTTACCAGAAAGTGTTTCGGGAGACTGCCGATGAAACTGATTTGTCCTAGCTGCGGGCTCGGAGGTACCGCGGAGACCGAGTTCTACGAAAAAAAGGTCAGATGTCCGAGGTGTCGCCAGGTATTTCAGGTGACTTCGACCGTGGTGGTCGGTCTTGCCCAGGGCGGAATCGAAGTGATCAAGCAATCTCTTGACGCTCAGGAAGAGAGTGGCGAGGAAATCGTCGCCTATCACTCGCCTCCTCGGATAGATGAACAGGGGCGCAGCGAACCGATACCCTCTGTGGCGACCGCCTGTTCCCGTTGCGGTTTCGTTTTGAGTGGAGCTTTCATCAGAGTAATCGATGATCGCCCGGTTTGCCTGGCCTGTGCCGGATGATGCATGCCAGAAAACCCCGCGCCATGACAGGCACTCGCGCTCATCGGTTTATGGAGGAAAGAAGATGAAAATGAGATGTCCCCATTGTCACGTCAGGGGGACCGTGGAGGACATGACCCCCGGCCGGGTGATGCGGTGCCCTCGATGTCTTCAATTGTTCCGCATTCCAGCCGAGAGCAACGAATTATCCGTGCAGGGTGATAGTGAAGCGAGCAGCAGCCGTGATGACGCTTCACTCGTGGGAGCAGAATTGTCTCCGGCTTTCGCGCCAGGAACCGAGGCAGAGGACGAACCAAGCACCAGTGACACCTCCCCGACCGAAGGGGAATCCACCTGTCCCGGGTCGCCTCGGCCGGATAGCGACGAACGGGAGGTCGGAGTTGCTGCTGAAGATATTCATCACGACCCCAGTTTACAGGAAGCATCGTCAGCGGGGGAGGCTGATTTTCCGGATCTATCTGCGCGGAGTGTTACCTGTGAAGCTGTTGCTGAGACTCGACAGGAGCACCCTGTGGTCCGGTTGGAGAATGACGGCCTGAAGAAGGCAGCAGCGGAAACCAGCGAAACGCTGGTTTCCGAGGGCGAGATAGCCGGCGATCTCGATGCGCTCTTGGCCGAATCCTGCACCGTCTGTGGAAAACCGTTGCCGGATGGAGCAACGGCCGTGGAATCGGTTGAGGAGATCGGGGATCGGTGCGAAGCGTGCCGTGTGGGCCCACTCTCAGGGGTGCCCACCGGTGATGAGCCGCTCGAAGAGCGGGGATCGCAGCCACGGACCGAGGAGCTGCCGGGTGCCGGCAGCGGTCTGCCTGTCGATCAGGAGCAACGGTTCACCGTGAGCTACGTCCTCAAGGATTCCTGGACGGCGGTGAAAGGAAGCAAAGCCGTCATCTGGTTTGGAGTTGTGGTTCTGGGCCTCGTTCTGGCCGGGGTCGAGGCGGTGCATGTCTCGCTGCTGCCTCGAGCGGCAGCACTGGGTGGCGTGGCTGCGACCAGCTGGGTGACGATCGTCAGTCATCTGCTTGGCTCTTTGTTGATCTTGCTTTTCATCGCCGGATTAATGATCGTCGGGGTCCGCCATGTGTCCGGTCGCGAATACTCTTGGAGGACCGTGTTCTGCGGTTTTGCCCTTCCCGGTCGAATCGCCGTGGCCGGGTTTTTGCTGGTGTTATTGATCTCCAGCGGGTTCGTATTGCTGATTCTACCGGGTATCTATCTGAGCGTCGGCTATTCGCTGACGCTGCCGCTGATGATCGACAAAGGATATGGACCCTGGCAGGCCATGGAGGCTTCACGGCAACTGATTCATCCGCAATGGTGGCGCGTTTTCGCGTTGTTCGTGGTTGTGTACTTCATCTATTTGTTATCCTGTATCCCTCTCGGGATCGGCTTGATCTGGACGGTTCCCTTGTTTTTCGTTCTGACCGGTGTGCTCTACCAACATCTGGTTGCCACCAACGGTTGCAGCGGGAGCCATTGGTGAACCAGAGCCCCGAGGGGGCGGGCCGAGGCACTGGAGCGGTTCACTTGCTGATGCTCGTCTGCGCCACCCTGGTGTCCACCTCGTTCACCGTCGGGCAGGCCATCGCCGCCGACCTTGATCCGGCGGCGCTGACTCTGTTGCGATTCCTGCTCGCCGTTGTGCTGTTGCTGCCGGTAATAGCAATTCGTCACAGCCTGCGGATTTCGTTCTTGTCCTTCTTCCGGTACAGTCTTATCAGCGGCAGTCTGGTGGCTTTTTTCTACTGCATGTTTCTGGCGCTGCGTACCACGACCGCCCTGCATACCAGCGTCCTTTTTACCTTGGTGCCGGGGCTTTCGGCCTGCTATGCGGCGGTGATCGTCAGAGAGCGCCTGGGGATCAACCGATTACTGGCCTTAGGGATCGGTTTGGTCGGGGCGGTGTGGGTTATTTTTCGCGGTGATCTGCAGCTGTTGCTCAGCCTCTCGTGGAACGAAGGCGACGGCATTTTTTTTGTCGGCTGTTTGGCCATGGGCTGGTATACGCCACTGATCCGCTGGTTACATCGCGGTGAGCCGATGGAAGTGATGACATTTTGGATCCTGGTCAGTGGCTGCATGTGGTTGCTGCCGCTCGGGTCGGTAGCTCTTCTTGGTCTGACATGGGCCTCAGTGCCGGTAGCGACCTGGGGCTGGATCGCCTATCTCGCCCTCTTTACGACGGTGGTAACCTTTTATCTGACCCAGTATGGTGTGGCGCATATCGGGCCGACCCGCGCCATGTCATACAGCTATCTTTACCCGGCGCTGGTACTCATCGTCGAGGTGGTGATCGGCAGAGGGTGGCCGTCGCTTCGGGTCCTGCCCGGTGTCGCCATCGTACTGGCGGCCATGTTGGTCCTGCAGCTGGGGGCCGTTGGCCGTAAGGCTTGAAACCGAGGGAAGAAGGAACTCTCTTTCAAGCAGGGCCAAACAGCGGGTACTGGCCTTCGAGTCGATGCACAGCTCCTTTTGCCGACAAGGTACTGGAGAACAGAGCGAATGAGTCTATGGTGAAGGATGGGGATTGCAGCAAACTGTTACCGGTCAAAAAATCGGTGACCCGATGCAACGGCGTATCGTGCAAACGGGCAATGGTCACGTGAGGATGATATTTGCGCTCTTCCGGGGGGATGCCGATGGCGGTCAATACACGGTTGACTCGCTGGCGCAGGTTGATCACGGCGGCTGCCGGCTCCACTCCAGCCCAGAGCACGCGCGGGTTACCCCGTGGCGGGAAATGGCCGACCCCGCATATGGATAAGCGGATCGGCGCGGCGCTCACCTGGGTGAGTGCTTCCTTGATGGCACGGAACAGCGTTCCCTCCACCTCGCCGATGAAACGGATGGTCAGATGGATCTGCTCGGCCGGGACGCAACGGGCACCGGGAACGGTCCGTCCCAACCCGCTGAGGCGGGTGTGGCCGGACGCCTCCCGCGGCACAGCGTGAAGGGTACGTCGCATGGTCGCTCCTCAGCGAGCCCGCGACTTGCTTCGTTGGCCAGGGTCAGACCGAAGAGAGCGGTCAGGGTCGGTAGGCTGCCGAGGGTATTTCTTTGCCGGCCCCGGTCGAGGGTTGGCAGGCCGGCTGGGTCGGCAGGGTCGGTGGGCGGATAGGTGAATTCCACGGGCTCGGTCGAATAGACACACGTAATGCCGGAAAAGACACCCAGCGCGCGCAGACGTTTACGCAGTCGCCGGGCCAGGGGGCAGCCGCGGGTCTTTGCAATATCGTCACAGCGAATCTGCCAGGGGTCACGGCGCAGAGCTGCACCCATCGAGGAAAAGACCTTCATCGAGTGGTGGTGACAGGCGGACAGGATCTGTACTTTCGGGTTGAGCGAATCGATGGCGTCGATGACGATATCAGGGTGCAGGTCGAGAATGGTTGCGATGCTCTGTTCGTCGGCAAACAGTTCGAGCGCATGGACCCGGCAGGCAGGATTGATGTCTTTGGACCGGCACTCACCGGCTCGGACCTTGGTGGTACCGATGGTCGAATCCAGCGCCAGGATCTGCCGGTTGAGGTTGCTCGGCTGAATGGTGTCGAAGTCGACTAGGGTGATTTCGCCGACACCGGCGCGAACCAGGCCTTCCATGGCGTAGCCGCCGACCGCGCCGAGACCGATAATGGCAACGTGGCCAGCCTGAAGCCGCGAGAAGGCGGCGTCACCGAGTAGTAACCTGGTACGAATGAAGCGCTGATCATTGTCCATGAGTTTATTCGTTCCAGGAAAAGAGCCGGGCGGCCAGAGTGAGAAAGATCACGGTAGTCAGGAGCATCAAACCGTATTCCAGACGGATATCGGCAAACCCGGCTCCCTCGTTCATGATCTTGCGGGCGGCGCTGAGAATATGGGTCAGGGGGAACAGCCAGGAGATCTGCTGCACCCAATGCGGCGCGCCTTCCAAGGAAAACCAGACTTCGGAGAGAAACATCATCGGCCAGCTGATGAAGTTGAGTACGCCGCTGGTGAATTCTTCACTGTTACCGCGGGCGGCCAGAAGAAGACCGATGGAGCAGAGACTGAGACCGCCGAGAAAGAAGGTGAGCAGGAAGAGGGACAACGAGCCCTGCATGCGGAAGTCGAAAATGAGATCGCATCCGAACCAGACCACACCGAAGGTGAACATCAACAAGAAGATGCGGGAAAGCAGCTGGGCGCTGAGATATTCGAAAGCGGTCAGCGGCGTTGCCTTCAGCCGTTTGAGTGCGCCGTTCTTGCGATAGCGGACAATGATATAGCCCACACCCCAGAGCGCTGAAAACATCATGTTCATGGCCATGATCCCGGGAAAGAACCAGTCCACGTAACGGACTTGTTCACCACTTACCACCTGACGAATCAATGGCGCCCGAACGTCCCCGGCCAACGAGGCGAGAAACAGCTGTTCAACGATGGCGCCGTTGGGGGAGTCGCTGTTCACCCAATACGTGGGTGGGGCGGTAGAGTCATCGATCAGCAAGTCGATCTTGTGCAGTCGGATCTTTTCAAGGCCCTCATCCTGATCGGTGATCGTGGTGAAGCGGATCGCTTGGTTGTCCAGAAACGAAGCGCTGATCTGCGTTGTCGCCGGTATCGTGGCGTTGGAGCGGTTGTCGATGATGCCGACGGTGAACTTCTGCAATTGTTCTTCACCGAAAATAAGACCAAAGCCGATGATGATCAAAAAGGGGAAAGCAAAATTCCAGCCGAAAGCGGCCTTGTCGCGAAAGAATTCCTTATTCCGGGCGAGAAACATGATCCAGATGCGGCGCACGTTCATGAGCGGTTCGGCCTCCTATTCCCTGAGCGTCTTGCCGGTAAGATGAAGGAAGACATCTTCCAGGTTGGCTGAATGGACGGCCATTTCCGAAAGATTAATGTCGCAGGAAAGCAGCTGGGTAAGCGCTGCCTCGACGTCTTCCGTCTGGATCGTTACGCCACCGGCTTCCACGGTAAAAGACATGGGCAGACAATCGAGCTGGCTTGCCACCGAGGCATGGGAAAGGGTGATGGTGTTGGTCTTGCAGTAGGTATTGATCAATCGTGCCGGACTGTCTTGGGCAATGATCACTCCCTGGTCCATGATGGCTACCACATCGCAGAGAAACTCGGCCTCCTCCATGGAGTGGGTGGTCATGATGATCGTCTTGCCGTCCTTTTTGATGTCTTTCACTATGTTCCATAAATAGCGGCGCGATTGCGGGTCGAGACCGGTGGACGGTTCGTCGAGAAAGATCAGTTCCGGTTGGTTGATTAAGGCCAAGGCCAGCATCAGTCGCTGCCGTTGGCCGCCGGAGAGCTGGTTGTTGCGACGCTCGAGCAGCGGGCCGAGATCGCAGCGTTCGATCAGCCGGTCCAACTGTTCCCGCTTGCGGAACAAGGAACGGTAACACTGCAGCGTCTCGCGAACGGACAGAAAATTCAACAGGGAGGTATGCTGGAACTGAATGCCGATTTCTTCTTTGAAAAAGAGATCTCGTCTTCTGCCCTTGTAGAGAATCGTCCCTCGAGTCGGCTCAATGATGCCTTCGATGACCTCCATGGTTGTCGTCTTACCGGCCCCGTTTGGTCCGAGCAAGCCGAAACAACTGCCGGTCTCGACCTGAAACGAGACATCCTTGACCGCCAGTGAAGAACGGTATTTCTTCTGCAGGTTGATTACATCAAGGATGGTCATCTTCTTGTGGCCTGATCGGGGGCAATCTGTCGCTGCCAGGTTGGGGCCATCTGGCACAGCCGCTGGTGTCTCTTGTAAGGTTCATCCGGAATGAGCGTACTTTTTTGAGTTACCAGCAAAGAGTCCGGCGAAGGGCATCGCTTGCAAACGCTGCTCTTCGGCCCCATCGCCGTCACGCCACGGCTGAAAGACGGGCCATCCGTGGCCTGCTGTCAGGTGCGGAGGTCCTGTCCGCAACCCTGCGGGCCTCCGTCAATCGTTTTCCACCGATACCTTTCGCGGCCGCGGTTGCAGAGACGTACGTTTGGGCCGGATGAACCTCTTTTATCATTAGTCGGTTCTTCTCGGCAAGGGCTATTCCGCAGAGGGATGGAGGAGAGGCAAAAGCATGATTGACTTGAAAAACATTGTTAGTTAATATTAATAACAGTTATTACCTTTGGAGGTGAGCCGGTGCGGATGACCAACCAGCGTGAGATGATTCTGCATGAGCTACGGCGCAGCAGACAGCACCTCAGCGCGGATGAACTCCATGAACGGGTGAAGAAACTGATGCCTCGTATCAGCCTGGCCACGGTTTATCGCAACCTGGAAACTCTTTCTGCGGCAGGGGTCATCACCAAGCTGGAGATCAGTGGCCGGCAAAAACGATTTGATTATGATGTGCGGGAGCACGATCATATCTATTGTGTCAGGTGCC
>JAUVWB010000155.1 GCA_030604345.1 Desulfofustis sp.
CGGCGACATCCTTGAGGTACACCGGGTGTCCCTGGTGGGTCTTCAACACCAGGCCGTAGATCTCTTCCGGGGTGGTGAATTCACCGGGCACCCGCAGCGGAAAGCGGCCACTGCCGAGGCGAATGGCACCGCCTGACGTGTTCTGGTTTTCATTGCGGACCGTGGTTTGGAAATCGTTGATAGTCAAGCCGTAGTAGCCGAGTTTGTCCGGGTCGACTTCCACCCTGATCTCCCGTTCCAGGCCTCCGGTGATTTCGACTTCGAGCACTCCGGTTATCGCCTCGATGTCGTCTTCCAGGTCGTCGGCGATCTTCTTCAGACAGGGCAGGCCGCAGGTTCCGGAGAGCGAGTAGACGACGATCGGCATCTGCGAAAAATTCACTTCGAAGACGGATGGGTCGTCTTCCAGGTCGGTCGGCAGTTCGCCCATGGCCTCGTCCACCTTGTCTTTGACATCCTGCAGGGCCTGGTCAATGTCGGTTCCGGTGACGAATTCCACGTTGATCATCGATTTCCCTTCGGAACTGACCGACTGGATCTTCTTCAGGCCGTCGAGTCCCTTGAGCTTTTTCTCGATCTCGATGGTCACGGCAGTTTCCATGTCGACCGGAGAGACGCCGCGATAATCGGTGGAGATGAATACGTTGGGGATGGTGATATCGGGCGAGCTCTCCCGGGGCAGGGTCAGATAGCAGTAGGTCCCGATGATGATCAGCACCAGGGCGAGGACGGCGACGGAGGTGCTCTTCCGGACCGCAGTATCGGAGATGATCATAGGATTAATCTCCCCGGCTCGCTCAATTCTTTGACCACGGTGACCGGCCGGCCGTCTTCCACATCACGGTGCCCCTCGACGATCACCCGGTCTCCGGCCTGCAGCCCGGAGGTAATTTCCACCAGCCATTCCTCGCTGATCCCGGTGGTCACCATTCGCTTTTCTGAAAAGCCTTCTTTTTCTAAGAAAACATAGGTTTGTTCGTTAAGGGAGATGACACTGAACATCGGTACGGCAAGCGCGTTGTCATGCCTTTGTTTGACGATGTCGGCTCGGGTAAACATACCCGGCAAAATGGCGTGGTCGTCGTTTTCCAGGGACAATTCCAGCCGGTAGAGCCGGGCGGCGGTATCCGGGGAGGCCGAGAGAAAGGAACGGGTACCGACGATTCGGCGGTTGTCCAGGGCTCGGATCTGTACCTCGATCTGTTCGAGCCGGCGGACTGCCGGGATGTCGGACTCCGGAATGCCGATAACGGCCTTGACCGTATCGATCTGCAGAATGGCGCCGAGCGGATCGCCGACTCCGAGGAACATGCCCAGTTTGGCGTCGAGCCGTCGGATCACGCCGTCGATCGGTGCCGTGACGCTGCAGCGACGCAGCAGCAGACGAGCGTTTTCCAGGTCGGCTTTGGCGGTTTGCATCCGGGTGCGGATCGCTTCCATCTCGGCGGTGGGATTGATCCCTTTGGCGTGTACCGCCTGATCCCGCTTGAAGTCGGCAAGGGCCAGATCGTAAGCAGCCTGGGCTCGATCGACGGCAATGCGGTAGTCGTCTTCTTCGATGCGCAGGAGGATGTCGCCGGCCGTCACCGCATCACCTTCTGCCACCAGCACTTCTCGAACCGTGCCGGCGATTTCTGCTGCCAGATTCAGCCTGGACCATTCTTCAATCACGCCGGGCAGGTTCAGTCGATTGCTGATAGTGGTCGGTTTGACCGTCATGGTGACCACGTTCACCGGTGGTCGTTCATCGGAGACGGCAGCCATTTGTTCCTCCTGGATGGCCGCTTTTTTGCCGGAGATGGCAAAGGCCAGGATGACGATCAGAAGCGCCAGGCCCAGCAGAAGAAAGCGGGGCAGGTTATGCCAGAGAAAGAAGACGACGCGGCCTCGACGGCTGGTTGGTTTCTGGTAAGGGGTGTTCATTGGTGATGGCGTTTCTCATTTAGGGTTGTAGTCCGTTCATGGCCTGGGTGATCAAGACGCCCAAGGCTTCGGGGATCTCATCGGTCGAGAGCATACCGTTATACCAGCAGGAAAGAACGAGCAGGTTGAGGGCGCGAAAATGGCCGGCGATATGAAGCATTTCCAGGTCGTCGCGCAGCTCCCCGCGTTGCTGGGCACGCTCGAAAAGCGGATAGAGTATGGCAAAGTATTGACTTTGCACTTCCAGATCGGCAGCACCGTAATGCTCGTGGGGAAAGACTGTTTCCTGTAAATAGATACGGCCGAATTCTGGATGCTCGGTGATATGGTTGAATTCGGCAAGAAAGATCAGCAGCAGTTGTTCCATGAGAGACTTTTGCTTGCCATTTTGGGTGGTGAGAGCCTGGCGGGTCTGTTCCAATTCGTCTTCACAGAAGGCCCGAACGATGTCTTTCTTGGTCTGGAAATAGCTGTAGACGGTTCCCTTGCCAACCCCGGCTTGACGCGCCAATTCTTCAATACTGGTGTGATGATAGCCTTTTTGTGGAAAGAGCTTGATGGCGGCGTTGAGGATCGCCCTTCGTTTATTGCTCTTGTTTTGTTCTCGCAGTGGCTGCATGTTGGTGATGTCGGTGGCAACGGTGGCGCAACGCCAAACCAGGTACGAACGGTTGAAGGATGGTGCAGGATAGATGATATCGGGGCAGACATATAATCGGAAAAACAGCACCGGTCAATTGCATAATCGACCCGGGTCGAAAAATAACTTACCAGTGGTAATCGTTCGTAATAGTATGGTATCGTCTGGTTTTTGCGAGACGTTGCGAGGTGGTCGCCGGCGAACGATCGGCCAAAGGGGAGTTACGGAAGGGAGGGTTTTTCGGCAGCTTGATTGCCTTCTTGCCCGTTCTGCCTTATTCTTGATGGCTGAGTCCGGGAGCGGGGTCGAGTCATCTGGGACGAGCCCGGAAAAACCCGGGGCGATCGCCAACAAGAGGTCTTAATGGATATTCAGGCGTGGGCAAGCGGCGGGCTGGGACAACTGGCCGGATGGTTGCAAGTCGGTTATGCCTTTGGTGCGGGCATGGTCTCAGCTGTAAACCCGTGCGGTTTCGCTATGTTGCCTGTCTATCTGTCACTCTATCTTGGGGCCGGGGATGAGCATTTCAAAGATCGTTCCTGGTTTTTCCGACTGAGCCGCGCCGTCGGTGTGGCCGCCGTGGTGAGCGGGGGCTACGGCTTGCTGTTCGGCCTCATCGGCATGGTCGTGTCGGCCGGGGGATCGCTGTTGCTGGGAGTGCTGCCCTGGTTCTCGGTGGTCATCGGCGCCGCCTTGATCATTCTGGGCATCCTGCTGCTCTTCGGACGGCACCTATCTCTTGACAGCATGGTGCGGCTTTCCGGACGGATCGGGGATCCCCGGAACATCAGCATCCGCGGTTTCTTTCTGTTCGGTCTCGCCTTCGGGGCCACATCGCTGGGGTGTACGCTGCCGATCTTTCTCGTGGTAGTCGGTGGGGCCCTGACCAGCGGCGATTTTGTTGCCGGCATGGTGCAGTTCCTCTGGTACGTCCTCGGTACCGCCAGTGTGTTCCTGGTTCTGACCTTAGCCATGGCCTTTGTTCAGGGCGGACTGGTGTTGGGTTACCTGCGTCGGATTATCCCCTATGTTCAGGTCATCTCCGCAGTCCTGCTGATCCTGGCCGGGGCGTATATCAGCTATTACTGGCTGGGAAGCGGGTTGCTCCTCTGATGATCAACGTTGACACCATGCGGAGAGGTTCCATGGTTGCCATGTACCGGCATGGATGCCCGGTCCGGCGACGAACATGACGAGCCGGGATGACACGGTCGGTTCCGGACGCGGCATGCTGGCGGCGGGGGGCTCGTATCTCATCTGGGGGGTACTGCCGGTTTACTGGAAGCTGCTCGACCAGGTCGATTCTTTATACATCCTGGCTCATCGGATGTTCTGGTCACTACTCGTCACCGTGCTGCTTCTGCTGCTGCTTGGCAAACTGACCGGGTTTCGCGCACTTTTTGCAGACCGTCGTATCGTGGCCCGTTCGACCTATAGCGGCATGCTTCTCGGGGTTAACTGGTTTATTTATATCTGGGCGGTCAACAGCGGCCATATCGTCGAGGCCAGTCTCGGTTATTACATCAATCCCCTGGTGACGGTTGTCCTGGCCGTCCTCGTCTTGCGGGAGCGATTGCGGTTGGGACAGATCGGGGCCCTGGCGCTGGCCGTCTGCGGTGTCGTCTACTTGACTGTGGTCTATGGTCGTTTTCCTTGGATCGCCCTGGCCTTGGCCATGACCTTCGCTGTCTACGGATTACTGCACAAGACCACTAGAGTGGCACCGTTGGAAGGGTTGTTTTTGGAGACGCTGGTCTTCCTGATCCCCGCCGGGCTAATGATTTTCCATAACGAATTGTCGGGAACCGGCGTTTTTTTCAGCGGTGGCTGGCAGCGCGCCGCACTGTTGGCGGCGACCGGGGTGATAACGACGGTACCGTTGCTGCTCTTCGCCTATGCCGCTCATTCGATCCGCCTTTCTTTGCTCGGTATTCTGCAATACCTGGCACCGACCTTGAATCTGCTCATTGGTGTCTTGGTCTATCAGGAGGATTTTCCCTGGAGTCGGGCGGTGGGCTTTTTCCTGGTATGGAGCGCTCTTTTGGTTTTTCTCGGCGAAAGCCTGCTCAACCGTGTGCGGCTCAAAAAAGCCCGCCTGTCACGATGATGAAGTCGTGGGCCGCATCCCCTTGTAAACGGTCGGGGTAAACTCTCTGGCCGGTTGGTGTTGTCATCACTCCGGTCACCGGATTGTTGTTGAAACGTAGCAAAAAAAGACTAGTTGTTGTGCAAAAACGTGCGCCGGAAAAAAGAATGATTATTATAATGCTACAGCAGGGTCTTTGCATGATGCCGAAACGGGGCACTTCTTCTCTTCTTTCACTCCCTCTCTCCACCTGCTCCGTCACGCATCATGCTGAGACCCCGTCTGTACCGATCTTTTTTTTCCTCTTGTTCGATTTCCTTCTCATCTGTAGTGCCCGTTACGCTTGCGGTTCGAGA
>JAUVWB010000257.1 GCA_030604345.1 Desulfofustis sp.
CTACGGACTTGCGCACCGTCGATCGATGAACAGCAGCCCTTTCGACCCAGTTCTGCAGGTCGTTTCCTTGTTTCTTCGAAATGCACTACACGGGAACATCGGCAGGCCCCTGTCGCCAGGCACGCGTGAGACCGGGAAGATACTCCCTCTGCCGATGGTGTTTATGCTAGCTGATTGCCTGCTCTTGCGCAACGTTTTTATCGTTGCTTTTCACCACCCCGTCATACTCCGTTACGCATCGCAGCCACCGCCGCCCAGCGGCGAGTTCCGACCGATTCGCGGCACAATCAGCTGTTGAAATGTCGGGGCCGAAACAGGTATATCAGAGGGGTCTTGGCGTTCCTCTTCTTCCGGTAAGCAGGGAACGGCCGTTTCACATAAGCAGAAGGGTATCTTATGAAGATCGCCATCAACGGCTACGGCAGAATCGGCCGCTGTATCCTGCGGGCCCTCTACGAATCGAGGAGGGCAACCCGCATCAAGATTGTCGGCATCAACGAATTGTTCGCTATCGACTCGATCGCCCACCTGACCCGTTTCGACTCCACCCATGGCACCTTCGGCGGCGAAGTGTCCATTTCCCGGGACTGCCTCATCGTCAACGGGGACCCGGTCCGGGTCTTCAATGAGCGCGACATCACTCGCCTGCCCTGGAAAGAGCTGGGAGTGGACGTGGTGTTGGAATGCAGCGGCAGCTTTATCGACCGGGAGATTGCCGCCCTGCACCTGGAGGCCGGAGCCAAACGGGTAATCTTTTCCTGCCCGGCCAAAGCCGATGTCGACGCCACCATCGTTTACGGACTCAACCACCATCTGCTGAGCCCGAAGCACCGGATCATCTCCAATGCTTCCTGTACCACCAACTGCATCAGCCATCTGATCCGGATTCTCAACGACCGCTACGAAATAGACAGCGGCTTTATCACCACCATTCACTCGATGATGAACGATCAACCGGTCATCGACGCCTTTCACAACCCCGATCTACGCAAAAGCAGGAGTTCGAGCAACTCGATCATCCCCGTCACCACCGGGCTGGCCAAGGGAATCGACCGGGTATTTCCCGAACTGACCGGCCGTTTCAAGGCGGTCGCTTTCCGCGTCCCGGTACTCAACGTATCAACCATGCAGCTCACCGCGATGGTCAGGCAAGCCCCCTCGGTGGCTGAAATCAACCACCTCTTCCAGGAAGCGGCGACGAACGGGCTGGCCGGCATCCTCGGCTATACCGAGCTACCACTCGTTTCCTGTGATTTCACTCATGATCCTCGTTCGGCTGTGGTGGATGGCAGCCATACCTGCATCAGCGGGGAGCGTCTGGTGACAGTGATGGCCTGTTTCGATAACGAGTGGGGGTACGCCAACCGGATGCTCGACACCACCGAAGCCTTGCTCGCCGTCAGTTCACCAGATCAGGCACGCGACGGTTCAGCAGCCTGACGGCATTACGGGTGGTCTCGACGGCGATTCGATCCGGTGTATCGGAGCGAAGCTGAGCCAGGCAGTGCGCGATCTCGGGAAGATATTCCGGGCTGTTGCGCTCCTGCCGATGGTCTGCCGGTGGAATATCAGGGGCATCGGTCTCCAGCACCAGCCCTTCCAGTGGCAGTTCGGCGGCGAGCGCACGCACCCGGTTCGCTCTGCCGTAGGTGATGGTACCGCCGATCCCGATCAGGAATCCCAGCTCAAGCCAGATCAGGGCCTGCTGTCTGCTGCCGCTGAAGGCATGAACGATCCCGCCGTGGGGAAAATGCAGCCGGCGGACAATCGCCTGCACCTGATCATGAGCCTTGCGGGCATGCAGCAGCAACGGCAGGCCGAGCCTTTTGGCTATCCGCACCTGGTGCTCGAATAACGCTTCCTGACGGTGGCGCACCACCGCATCGGGATTGTCCCAGAAATCAAGGCCGACCTCACCGATGGCTACGACTTCCGGACGTGCCGCTGTTTTGCCCAATTCTTCCAGATGCGCCTGCCGATGGACAGAAAGATAGAGCGGATGCAGGCCAAGCGCCGGGTGACACCCGGCCTCTTTCCGACACAACGCCAACAACCGCTGCCAACCGCCCCGGTCGACACCGGGCACGATAAAGCGGTCCACCCCCGCGGCCCGGGCTCGCTGCAGAACCTGGCCGTAATCGGCGGCGAACTCGGCTACGTCGATATGGCAATGCGTATCGACCAATCCGGGGCAAGCCATGGCGGTCATGGCATCGACGCGGTCAACCGCTGAACCGTTCGGCATGGATCAGCTCCGGGCGGAAGCGATCGACCGTCTTGAAACCTGGCTCGGCCGGCCAACCCACCGGCACGATGGCAAAGGGGATAATCTGCTCGGGGATGTTGAAGGCTTCACGACATTTCTCCATACGCTCCTGCCGTGGATAGACCCCGGTCCAGACCGTGCCCAGTCCTTCGGCGCGAGCGGCCAGCAGCAGGTTCTGTACGGCAGCACTGCAATCCTGAACCCAGAAATCCGGCCATTTTTTGCCCTCCGGGTCGCCGCAGACCACAATGGCCACCGGCACCTGGGTGATCATCTTGCAATAGGGATGAAACGAGGGTACCGCATCGAGTTTCTCCCGATCCCGAACCACAACGAATTGCCAGGGCTGCTGATTCCCGGCAGACGGGGCGAGCATCGCCATCTGCAGCAATCTGCGGATCTGCTCATCGGAGACATCGCCGGGCCTGTAGCTTCTGATACTGCGACGGGTGGCCAGTGCTTCGAACGTGTCCATGCCTTTCTCCTGTACGATTGAGGAAAACCAAGTATAATGGTGCATAATCAACCAGATGCCCAGACAACCATAACCATTGCTCAATCATGCGCAAAGCCCCGCTGTCACGAAAGGAGTGGTTGACGCTGGTGATCACCATGCTCGTTCTGATCGTGGCCGTCTCGGCAACCGGGATCTACTTTCGCAACCGCGACCGCAGGCCGGCCCCCACTGACGAGCAGATGGTTATTGTCGAAGGACAGCTCCCTTCTGCCACTACCAACAACGCAGAAGAACCCGAAGAACCGCCGGTCACCCTCGGCTCGACGACCTTCTTCATCACCCCGTCCGCCACCGAACTGCTCACTGCCCTCCGGGAATCCTCACTGCTCGAGGAGGATCCGGAGGTCCACGGAGAACGACCTTTGCAGGTCATCTGGCCCGGCTTTTTTTTCTCGTTGCAGCACGATTCGTCGGGCCGTAGCGTCGCCCTCCTGGATGTGGATGAAAGTGGCTTTGGTACCATCATCCGCTGCCTGGTGGACCTGGAACAGTATCCGGAATTGCTCACGCTGGACCCGGGCAAAAAAATCTGGGTTGCCGGCCAGATCATCGCAGTCGACCTGGCCGGCGACGGTATCGTCACCATCGACGTTCAATATATCCGCTTCGATGACGCCCCGCCGGCTCCGAATGACTCGTCACCCTCTCCCTGAACAGTAACTCGCCGCATC
>JAUVWB010000123.1 GCA_030604345.1 Desulfofustis sp.
ATCGTCGACCTGCTGCGCAACGACCTGTCCCGTTTGCTCGAAGAAATGGGGGGAGGACGGGTCACGGTGCCGTCCCTGTTCGATGTGGAGCGGTATCAGACGGTCCTGCAGATGACCTCGACCGTTGCCGCCGATTATGCGAGGGCGGCGGGGCCGACGCCCGACGAACTCATTCGGGCGCTTTTCCCCTGCGGTTCGGTGACCGGGGCGCCGAAGATCAGAACCATGGAGATCATCCGGGAATTGGAACGCGAACCGCGCGGCGTATACACCGGGGCCATCGGCTATTTTTCCCCGGACGGGGGGGCGGTCTTCAATGTCCCGATCAGGACGGTGGCAATCGACGGAGAACGGGGCGAGATGGGCATCGGTTCGGGGATCGTCGCCGATTCCGATCCCGAGGACGAATGGCGGGAGTGTCTGCTCAAGGCCCGCTTTCTGACCAATCCTCTGCCGGATTTCGAACTGGTGGAGACGATGCTGTACCAGCCTGTCGGCGGGTACCTGTTTTTCGACGATCATCTGCAGCGCTTGTCGCGTTCCGCCGAGTACTACGGCTTTGCCTATGCTGCCGAGGAGGTGTCGGAAGCCTTGGTCGCCTATGGGCAAACGGTAGAGCATACTTGTTGGCACCGGGTCAGACTGAGCCTGGCCCGGCACGGTGCGATCGCCATCACTTCCCGGCCATGCGCCCAGCCGGCGGAGCTGGCGCTGCCCGACCCGGCAACAGCGGCTGGCGCGCCGCTCGTCACCATCGGCCTGGCCGGAGAGCCGGTCGATTCAGCCAACCCCTGGCTCTTTCACAAGACAACCCACCGGCCGCAGTATGAGCGGGCCCTGCAGACGGCCCAGGCAGACAATCTCTTCGATCTGGTGTTCTGCAACGAGCGTGATGAACTCACGGAAGGGTGCATCAGCAACATCTTTGTGCTGATCGATGGGTGTTACCTGACGCCGCCGGAGTCTTCCGGGCTGTTGGCCGGGGTGATGCGCAATCGACTGCTGATCGTCCCGGGTTTGGTGCCGGTTCGGGAGCAGGTGCTTACGCGCGCCGATCTGCTGCGTGCTCGGCGGATCGTCGTCTGCAACTCGGTCCGCGGTGTGCTGAGTGCCGGTCTGCAACTGCCTGAATCGATGTGAGCTGAACGTGGTTTTCCGGTTGGCTCGTCAATGCACCGGCTCGTCGTCCTCCGGGAGGTGCGGTACCGGCGGTACGATGAGCTGATAGTGCGCCCCCAGTTCCCTGACCAGAGTCATGAATGCGGAGGGCAGCGGGGTGTCGCGATCCTTCAGCAGAATACCCAGTTTGTCGGCGGTGAACAGGGTGTCGTCGGTGGTCTGCCCTTCCTGATGGTCACAAAGCGTCTGCAGGCGCAGGGCGTCGGTCAGAAAGGGGAGCAGGTGCGGCAGGTTGTCGGCCAGTCCGAGCAACTCCTGCTCGATGAACGCCTGGTGCTCCCGGCGGAAGGCGATGAACGCGGGATCGGGATTGATGGTGCCGAATAGCTCGTTGGTGATGGCCCCGGCGATTTGACCCCGATCCTGCGGCGCCAGATCCGGCCGGGACTGGTCGATCCGGGTCTTCATTTCCTTGAAAAAGACCATCTGCACCAGGGCGATTCCTTCGCGCAGGACAGCACTGAGGCGGGATTGTTTCTCCCGGGTTGCGTCGTTCATTCAGATTACCATTTTGACGTCCGGATGCTCGCTGATCCGGGTGAAGATTTCCAGGCGCATCTGCTCGCTGTCGACCACGAGGACCGCCTTGAGGCTGCAGTACCGGCCGCCGGAGCTGCTCTTTGATCTGCCGATGACCGGAATCATGGGCGCGCAGGCGGTAACGATGATCTCGGTCAAGCGTTGCTCATCAGTGCCGATGACCAGATATTCCCACTGGCACGGGTAGGAGATATCCGGTTTGGCGGTTTGTATGAACGGTGTCGGCTGGGTTGGCTTCCGCATTGCTTCTTGATGACTAGGGTATGGTGGAAACGGTCGCAAGACCGATGGAAAAGGTGTTTTCTTCTCGGTCCCGGTTGGCGTGCCGAAATAGAAAACGGCAGCCGGCAAAAGTCAAGGAAAAGACCGGCCGTGGGGGTGTGTCCAGGGCCTGTGGAGACGATTTGGAAAATAGTTGTCAATGGTGCTATAATGCCTTCTCGTTGATGGGCGCTGCAAGTCCATCCGGGTCATCGGAGTGTGAGGTCGAATTCATCGACACGTTGATTTCGTACCCTGGAGGTGGTTCGTCTCATGGTTGAATCCTTGAGTTTTCCCCGGGAACTGGTTGATGCCATCCCGATTCCTTTGTTCTTTCTCGACATGAATGGGGGCTTTCTTGGCTCCAACCAGGCGTTCAGGCGGTTCGTCGGCAAGTCGGACGACGAGGTTCGCCGGGAGGGCGTGTACCGGCTGCTGGCCGGCGACCAGGCCGAGCGCTTCGCGCAGCTGGATCGGGTGCTGGTGGCCAATGGCTCAATTCAGCCCTTTGAAAACCACGCCTTTGGTGCCGGTGGGCGGCGCTTCCATGTGATCTTCCGCAAGACGTTGGTGCACGACAGCGGTGGCGAGGTGTCCGGCATCGTCACCACCATGGTCGATCTGACCGATCTCAAGGCCGTCGAAGAGGCGCTGATCGCCAGTGAATCGCAGAAAAAAGCGATCTTGGACGGTTTCCCGGGGATGATCGCCCTCTTTGACCGGAACCTCGCGGCAATCTGGGTCAACGATACGGTACGACGTTCGGTGGGCATGCCGATCGGCCGGCTCTGTCACCAAATTATCTGCAAAAACGATACACAATGCAATGATTGCGCCGTGCCCAAGAGCATCCGGACCGGTGAGGTGAAGATCGGTATTCAGCGGATTGAGCAGTCCGATTCGATAACCCCGCTTTTTTACGAAATCATCGGTACTCCCGTCAAAAACGGGGCCGGGGAGGTCGAGAGTGTCATTGTCATCGCCCGGGATGTGACCGAACGGTTCAAACTGGAAAAACAATTGCGCCATGCCCAGAAGATGGAAGCCATCGGCACGCTGGCCGGGGGCATCGCGCATGATTTCAACAACGTGTTGACTCCGATCATGGGCTATGCGGAGATCCTTAAACTGAAAATGCAGCAGAAGGGTCTCGCCGACGAGGCGATGGATGAGTATCTCGGGGAAATCCTCCGGGCCGGTCGGCGGGCCAAGGGGTTGGTGGAGCAGATCCTGGCCTTTTCCCGCAACACCGAACAAAAGGAGAGTCCGCAGTTGCTCCACCCGATCGTCAAGGAAGTGGTCAAGCTGCTGCGCTCCACCCTGCCGGCGACCATCCAGATCAAGCAGGATATCGATGAGAAGTGCGGTCCGGTGCGGGTCGATCCGGTGCAGATTCACCAGGTGCTGATCAACCTCTGTACCAACAGCGCCGATGCCATTGGCGAGAACCATGGAGTGCTGACCGTGGCCTTGAGAAGGGTCCGCGGGCGTGACCGTGAGGATGAGTGGGTCGAACTCAGCATCGGCGACACCGGTTGCGGTATGAAGCGCGAGCTGCGCGACCGGATCTTCGAGCCCTATTTCACCACCAAGGAGAAGGGACGCGGTACCGGCATGGGGTTGGCTCTGGTACACAGCATCATCAGCCGGCACGACGGCCGCATCGAGGTGGAAAGCGAGGAGGGTAACGGCACACTTTTTCGTATCCTGCTCCCGGTCGCAACTCAGCAGAAGAGTACCCTTGACCAGATCGTCAAGCCGGAACAGCTGGCCGGTGGTGACGGCCGAATCATGCTGGTCGATGATGAGCAGCAGGTGGCCCAGGTGACCGCCGAACTCCTGCGCAGCCTCGGCTACCAGGTCAGCGGCTGGACGTCATCGGTCGAGGCGCTGAAACACTTTCAGGAAAACCCGGAAGGATACGACCTGGTCTTGACCGACCTGACCATGCCGCAGATGACCGGCACCGAGATGAGCGCCCAGATCAAGAAGATCCGGCCGGAGGTGCCGATAATCCTGTTTACCGGATACTCTGAACGGTTGAGCCGGGAAGCGGCGGTAGATGCCGGTATCGACGAATACTGCATGAAACCGGTGGCCCTCCGCGAACTGGCCCATACCGTCTCCCGTCTGCTCGCACACCGGTCCTGACCCGTTTCTTCCGATCAACCGTTCTCGCCGGCCCGTTTCCGGGCGGCGTGGTTGATCTGACTGATCTGCGAGTTCAGCGTCCAGAAGTCGTAAATGATTCCCACGCCGAAAAGGCCGAGGGTGCAGAGGTAGAGCAGCCCGGTCAGCCACTTGCCGCAGTACATCCGGTGAACACCGAAGACCCCGAGGAAGGTAAGCAGCAGCCAGGCGATGTTGTAGTTTACCGGCCCATCCACAAAGCGGTAGTCGGCGTCTCGGTTCATCGATGGAATGAGAAAGAGATCGATGATCCAGCCGACGAACAGCAGGCCCAGGGTGAAAAAGTAGACGGTGCCGGAAATCTGACGGCCGTAATAGAAACGGTGGGCGCCGAGAAATCCGAAGATCCACAGGAAATAGCCGATCAGTACGTCATGGGTGGTGGGTTTCGTTTGCATTGATACGTTGTCTCTTCTTGAGGTTCTGGACGCGCCGATAGGCGCAAGCGATCTGTTCGGTGGTCAGTGCGCCCCTCTCGATACCGCTGCGCACGGCAGCTATGCAACGGCGCAACAGGTCTGGGTAATACACCAGATTGTTGCCGATCAGCAAGAGGTCAACCCCGGCGGCCAGGGCCAGGCAGAGGGCTTCATCGAGGCGGTAGTGCTCGGTGATAGCCTGCATTTGCAGATCGTCGCTGATGACAACACCGTCAAATCCGAGGTGACGGCGCAGGAGTCCGGTGATGGTGGCTGGTGACAGGGTTGCCGGATAGCGGGGGTCGAGGCGCCGATTGAACAGGTGGCCGGTCATCACCATGTCCACCAGGTCGTGGTTGAGCAGGGAGTGATACGGCTGCAGTTCCTCTTCGTGCCAGGTGCCGGTGACGTCGACGAAACCGAGATGGGAATCGGAGATGGAGCTGCCGTGTCCGGGAAAGTGCTTGATACAGCTGATGATCCCGTGCTTTCTGTGGCCTCTGATCCAGGCGGCGGCATGGTCGCTCACCAACTCTGCCCGGTTGCCGAAGCTGCGGCCGAGAGCGCCGATGATCGGGTTGTCGGCGACGCGATCGATATCGACGACGGGGGCGAAATTGACCGTGATGCCCAGGTCGGCCAACAGGGCGGCGGTTCGCTCTGCCTGGCGCCCGGTCTCCTCGATGCCGACGGCCGCCATCTGGCGAGCCGACGGGAAATCCGGAAAACCGTTGGCCGGGGCCAACCGTTTGACGGCGCCCCCCTCCTGGTCGATGCAGATCAGCGGTGGATCGGGGCGGAGGGCCCGTAGCGCGGCCGTCAATCGGCGGTGACTGTCGGGAGAGACGATAGTGCCCGGTGGATCGGGCTCGGGCAGGCAGCGACTGAACAGTACGACACCACCAAGCCCGCCTTCCCGGATATCGCGGACGATCGGTGCGGAGTCGGTGAGTTGTGAGCCGCTGAAGCCAATGACGAAAAGGGCGGCGATCTGGTGGTTGAGGTCCATGTCTGAGGCAAACGCTGCGATGATACCCGGTAATTTTTAAACTATACGAATCATTACAAGGTAGTATACCGATTTCAGAGGGCCTTGTCTTGTCTTCTTTTGGCGTTGTAAGCCGGCCCGATGCATTTACAGCAGGTGCGGCATACTCCGATCCGCGGAGAAAGAAAACGATCTGTGTCAAAAAACG
>JAUVWB010000067.1 GCA_030604345.1 Desulfofustis sp.
CTGACCAGGAAGTGATGCGCTTGACTAATGCCATTGCCGGTGCCAACGAGAAGAATTTCCATCTGCAAAATGTCAATCCGGGCCGTGATTTCCAGGTTGCCGAGGTTGCCGATTTCCGGCAAATCTGCGCCAGCGATCCGTGTCCTTCCTGCGGTGGCACGCTGCGGCTGGTGGAGGGTATTGAGGTCGGCCATATCTTTAAACTCGGCACGGCCTATTCCGAGGCAATGAATGCCCGGTTCCAGGATCAGCAGGGCAACGACCGGCCGCTGATCATGGGGTGCTACGGCATTGGAGTGAGCCGGGTGGTGGCGGCGGCCATCGAACAGAATCATGATGCCAACGGCATCATCTTCCCGGTGCCGCTGGCTCCATACCCGGTCACGATCCTCAACCTGGGCAACAAGGACGAGGGCATTACCGCAGTGGCGGAACAGCTTTATTCCCAGTTGCAGGAAGCCGGCATAGACGCCTTCCTCGATGATCGGGATGAACGGCCCGGCTCGAAATTCAAGGATGCCGACTTGCTCGGGTTCCCGTTTCGCATCACGGTTGGCAAGCGCTATGCCGAGAGCGGTATGGTTGAGTTGCGCCGGAGACGTGACGGCTTCACCGAAGAGGTCGAGGTGGCCAGTCTGGTGAAGCTGGTGCGGCAGCGGTTGAACGAGGAAAGCGCAGGCAGGTGAGCAGCATCATGCCCTACACGTCGGCGATCCATCCGGGCGGTCTGAAGCTTCTCGCCGCCAACTATCTGCACGATGTGGATCTCTCTCCGATCGATCGTGCCTGGGAGTTGGCGGTCAAGGTCCATGGCGGCTCCAAGCATTTCTCCGGTGAACCCTACCTGATTCACGCCCTCGAGGTGGCCTCGACCCTGGCCTCGATGCACCTCGATCTTGATACGATCCTGAGCGGACTGCTGCACGGCGTGCTCAAGAACGGGGTGACGTTCGAGGAACTGGAAGAACAGTTTGGCGCCGACGTTGCCTATATCGTCGGCGGCACCACCAAAATCACCTCGGTTCAATACAACAACACGCTCACCAGCCAGGCGGAAAACGTGCGGCGGATGTTATTGGCCATGGCCAAAGACATTCGCGTCCTGCTGGTTCGCCTGATCGATCGTTTGCAGGATATGCTGCTGCTGGACTTGGTCAGTCGCGACCGGCAGCTGGAAGTGGCCCGGGAGACCATGGATCTTTTTGCCCCGTTGGCCGGCCGTCTCGGGATTGACTGGTTGAAAAGGCAGCTGGAGGATTTTTCCTTCAAGTTTCTCTACCCCGTCGAGTACGAAGACCTCAACGAACGGCTGGAGAGTTCGTTGGAGGAGCGGCAGCGCTACGTGGACGAGACCATCGCCGTCCTCTACGCCAAATTGCGGGAGGGAAACGTTGCCCCGCTTCGTATCTTGGGACGGCCGAAACACCTTTACTCCATCTACAAAAAGCTGGTTGCGCAGAATATCCCGCTGGAGCGGGTCTATGACAAGGTTGCCTTCCGGATCATCGTCGAGACGGTCAAAGAATGCTACGAGGCGCTCGGCATCATCCATGCCAGTTGGGCGCCGGTACCGGGCCGGATCAAGGACTTCATCTCCGTACCCAAGGCCAACAACTACCAGTCGATGCACACCACCGTGGTCGGGCCTCGGGAGCATTTCATCGAAATCCAGATCCGTACCGAAGAGATGGACCGGGTGGCCCAGGAAGGCGTTGCCGCCCACTGGGCCTACAAGGAAGGACAGAAGGTCGATGATCGGGACGCCAAGCTGTTTCGGGAGCTGAAGAAGCTGGTCACTTCCCTGCAGGATGTGGAAGATTCGCGGGAATTTCTTGAGAGTCTGCGCGGCGAGTTGCACGATCCCGAGGTCTTCGCTTTGACTCCCAACGGTGAGGTCAAGGAGCTGCCGGCGCGGAGCTGCCCCATTGATTTTGCCTACGCCGTCCACACTGAGGTCGGCAACCATTGTGCCGGAGCCAAGGTGAACGGCCGGCTGGTCCCGCTTAAGTACGAGTTACAGAACGGAGACATTGTCGAGATCATCACCAGCCCGAATCAGCGGCCGCGCCGTGGCTGGCTGGATATGGTCAAGACCAGCCGGGCCCGGGCCCGGATCAGGTCTTGGCTGCGCCGTGAGGAAAACGAGAAGGCGCTGGCGCTGGGCCGCGAGTTATGTGAGCGTGAGCTGAAGAAACATGACATGACCTTGAAGCGAATGGTCAAGAGCGGCCACATCAAACTGCTGCTCAAGACCTTGCGCTGCAACGGCCTGGACGATATGCTGATCAAGGTCGGCAGCGGGGCGATCACCATTCAGTCCCTGATGAAGGCGCTCAATCCGCCGGAAATGCGCCAGGAAGCGGAAGCCGCCGTCGAGCAGATGACGCCGGAAGAGTTGGCCGCTTCCATGGTGACGCAGCAGCGTGGTACCGTCAAAGGAGGATCGGCCATCTGTATCGACGGTATCGACGATCTGCTGGCCAAAGTCAGCCAGTGTTGTAACCCGGTTCCGGGTGATCCGATTGTCGGGTTTATCACTACCGGTCGGGGAGTCTCGGTACATAAATCCGATTGCCCGAACCTGCTCAGTTCCGATCCCAAACGGTGGATCCAGGTCTATTGGAACAATCCGGAGAGCCAGCATTTCCGTGCCGAGATCCAGGTGATCACCGAGAATACCAAGGGCATCTTTGTCGATATCAGTTCGGCGGTCGGCTCCGATCAGGCCACCATCGTCGAGATAGCGGCTCACAAGACCCCGGCCGATACCGTTGAATTTTCCATTGCCCTGGAAATCAGGGATCTGGAGCACCTGCAACTGCTGCTGAAGCATCTGCGTCAGATGGATACGGTAATCTCGGCACGGCGAGTCTAGTCCGGCGGCACCGGCCTGCGGATGAGGTCGAAACCATGGTGGAGTGTGCAGTCTGTGGTAACGAGAGTGACGGGGATATGGCGGCCTGTCCGTTCTGCGGCGCTGATCTGCAGGGGGTTGGCGCCGAGAAACGAACACCGCAGGTGGTGCAACGGACCGTCAACCTGAAACAAGGTCGGCCGTTGGTTGATACGGCGGTCAAGCGGATGACCAACGAACTGGCTCAGGCAACGGCACAAAACGTCAAGGTGCTGATCCTGATCCACGGCTACGGTTCGTCCGGAAAAGGCGGCAAAATCCGTGAAGAGTGCCGCAAGGTATTGGACGATTGGTTCCGGCAGCGGCGGCTACGCCAGGTTATTCCCGGTGAGCAGTTCCAGCGCCGTCATGGTCCCGGCAAGGCGCTTCTACGCCGGTTTCCGCACTTGGAGACGGAGTGTCCCACCGTATTCAATAATCCGGGGGTAACCGTTACCGTCCTCTGAATAATGGGTAGCACTTTTGTCCCGGTTGCTTTCGTTATCAACGTCTGCAATCGTGATTCTCTTGGCCCCGAACCCTTTTCGAGGGCCGCAACCAGCGCAGGCATGACCTGCATCTTTTCAGGAGTCGTTATGAAAAAATTCATCACCAGCATGGCCTGTGGCCTGCTTCTGGCGCCGATCGCTCTTGCCGGTAGTGTGGTCGCAGCCGAAGACCAGTCGTTGCAGACCCAGAAGGACAAAATCAGCTACAGCATGGGCCTCGATCTTGGCAACTATCTCAACGGGCTCGGCGATAAGATTGATCTCCAGGTGCTGAAACTGGGCCTGGAAGACGGTTATAACCAAGCCGAGCCGAAGATGAGCCAGGAGGAGATCGCGGCTGCCCAGCAGGAATTCGCCACCGTCATGAAAGCGGAACAGGAGGCGAATCTGGCGCAGATCAGGGAGAAGAACACCGCCGCCGGTCAGGCCTTTCTCGATGAGAACAAAAAAAATAACGAGGTCACGGTTACCAAGAGCGGTCTCCAGTACCAGGTGCTCAAAGCCGGTGACGGCGAGAAACCGCAGGCGACTGACAAGGTGAAGGTCGACTACATCGGCACACTCATCGACGGCACCGAGTTTGACAGTTCGGTCAAGCGGGGCGAACCGGCTGTTTTCACGGTCAACCAGGTGATCCCGGGTTGGAGCGAAGTCCTGCAATTGATGACCGTCGGTTCCAAATACCGGGTAGTCATCCCCGCCGATCTGGCCTACGGTGAACGGGGCGCCGCTCCGGTCATCGAGCCCAATTCGGTGCTTGTCTTCGATATCGAGTTGCTCGGTATCGAACAGCAGTAATCCCGTACCGCAGGTTTCGCCCGGCGTCAGGGGAGTGCCGTGACGTTTGCTGCTCGGATATCCAGGTGCTCGGCGAGGCCGAGCACCTGGTGGGCCATGGCAATATGGCCGATGTCCCGCCAGTCGCGGCGCAGCAGAGCTGTTCCGTAACTGTCGAGGGCCACCGGGTCGTAGCCTGCAGCCAGTTTGTTCACCGGCGGTTGACAGGTCGGTCCCCAGAGGTGGGCCCGGGCCATGCCGACCGAGGCGTCGAGGATGGAAAAATCGGCCGTGCGGTAACGGTTCAGATCGAATACCGCCTGCTGAATCTGCCGGTGAAAAGCCGACTTCCCCCAACCGCCATCCTGGTAGCGGCTCGGCGGCGCGCAGCCCATCATGTTCTTCATGGTCAGGGTGACGCCCGACAGGGAATGGGCTTTCAGGACCGGGACCGAGATCAGAAACGTTTCGAGCACCATTCGGGGCAGGTACATGTCCGGCCAACGGTTGCACTCCGGGTTACTCATCCGGATACACGGTTCTCGGTTCAGGTCCACGAGCCGGACACCAGGTACTTTTTCCAGCGGCATATAGCCGAGCCGGTCGAAACAGTGGAAGGTGTCGTAATCCAGCGCTCCGGTTCCCTCCCCAATAATGATCTCCAAGTCATCGCGCCAGCCCCTCAGATAGCGCACCAGCGCCGTGATCAGGTCGGCGGGAGTGGTGATCGGTGGCTGCAGCGCCTCTACCAGGTTCGGTTTGATCAACACCCGTTCCCGGCCGGACAGGGCCTCGAGCAGTCCGGCGGCGTCAAGCAACGGCGGTAGCACCGTCGACCATGGTCCCGCTGGTCCGCTCCAGACCACCCCCTCAGGCCTGTTCATGGCCGACCTGCTCCAGGGGTGGATTTTCCAGGGATTGCAACAGCCCAGTCAGCAAAACCCAGCGGCCGAGTGGTACCAGATGGCAGGGAAAGCTGGCGGTGAATAGCGGGTTGGCACAAAGCCCTCCGGACAGGTAGAGGCGTTTCGGCCGGCCGGCGAACTGGTAGGCGTTGAGGGCGATACCTTTGACGAACCGGGCGACCGCCTCGGCCTCGTCGAGTCCGTTGATCACCGCATCGAAAATATGGCTCATTCCGAGCACCCCACAGGTCACGGAGAAGGAAGAGGCGGGAACCTGCAGTAAGGAAAAATCGAGATCGTAGTAGCGCTCCAGCAGTTCGATGGTGAAGCCCATCGAGGCGCCGCATTCGGCATTCCAGCCCATGTCCTTGACGACGCCGTTTTCGTAGCGAACAAACTTGATGTCCCGACTGCCGCAGTCGAGCAGGGTGAAGGAGTTCTCCGCGATCAACCGCCTGCCGCCGCGGGCCAGGGCGGTCAACTCGTTGACCGAGATGGCGGCAAAACGTTTGGCGTTATGGCCGGTGGCCAAATCGACCCGTAGGGTGCGGTCGATATCCTTGGTTCGAATGACACGAGGGGTCCCGATGTCGGTGTCCAACAACTTGCAATAAGACGTACCGAAATCAGCGAGCAGCATCGAAGACTCCCGATAATTCAAGAAAGGCCTGGATCTTGGCCTTAACGCTGCTGCTGGCGGTGACGTCACAGTCGACATAAAGCGCCTGCGGATGGCGTTGAGCCAGGTGTCGGGCCAGGGCGGTCTTGGCGCAGAATGCTTGGGCGAAGAAGACGGTTGGAACACCTTGATTACAGTGCTCCTCCAAGGCAGGATTGTCCGGTGTCTTGTTTTCCATGCAGCGGCTCCAGCCGTACACATGGGTGGTGTCCGGGAACAGCGACAGCAGTGAAAAATCGCGCGGCGGTACACCCCAGAAGCCGGCGGTGGGCGGACAGGGTGGCCGCGGCTTATGGGGGTTGGGATCGGTGACTGATGCGGTTATCGCTGCCAGCTTATCCACCAGCCCCATGCGGGTGCGGCTGACCGGGGTGCCGAAATCGACCCGGTCCTGGTTCCTGGTCCTGATGACGGCCGTGGTCGGCAGGGAGTCCTCAAGGATGGTGGCGGTATGGAGGGCGCAATCACATTTACCCGGACCCACGTCGATATAGATGGCGTCTAGGTCGAGCGATACGGCGTTGATCACCACCGTGCGCAAAATGGCGCAGTAGACCGCCGGTAAAAACGGAGAGGCCGCCTCGATACTGGTCTGCACGATCGGCTCGTCCAAATCGAAGATCAGCGCCTTCTCCCGTCGCAGCCTGTCGATGACCCCCAGCGGCGGGACGCCGACAATACCGACTCTTTGCCGGTTGGTTTCCATCTGTTTCCGCTAACTATCCAGCTTTCTCAGAAGATATACGCCGATGGCGGAAAAGACTAAATGAACGGCAACCGCAGCCGACAATGGTGGCAGATAGCCGGCCTTGGCAAACGTCTGCAACGCACCCCAGATGCCCCAGGCGGCGAATGCCATGAAACAGCTGATGGGAATGGCGATGGAGAGGTCTTTTCCCCACTTCTGATAGGAAACCATAAGGATCGGCAGACCCAGGAGCAAGAGGGGCAGGCCGAGCAGCAGATAGGAGAGGCGGCTGTAGGCTTCCACCCGGGCCTCGAGCCGTTCCGATACGGTCTCCTTTCTGCCGATGTCGAAAAACAGGTCGGTCAGCGACTGTTCCGCCGACTCGTATTCCGGAATGAGAAAATCTTCAGGGTCTTCAGGAAACTCGTAGTCGATAAGGCGGTACGAACGGACGTGGAAGGCCCCGTCCTCCTTGGTGGTGATTTGGCCCTCTTTCAGTATCCACCGGGGCGGTACCCAGTCGGCAAAGGAGGCTACCACCATCGATTTGACGTTGTAGTTCTCGTCCCAGGTGGAGTAGGAAAAATCCTTGAAGATCATCTTCTCCTTGACCGGCCATTGAAAGGAGTAGAAGCCCTCCTTGCCTTTGTAGTAGTAACGGCCGTTGCGAAAGATACCGAGGGGAACTTTGCCGCGCACCTGCTCGTGCCAGATGTCGTTGGTGGTGGCGATAGTCTTGGGCAGTATGGTCTGGGCCGCGGTGAGAAAGAGACCGGCGGCGATCAGGGAACCGATCAGGATCGGTCGGATAATCCGGCGCAGCGGGATACCGGTGGCCTTCAGGGCGAGCAGTTCGTTGTTGTGGTTGAGCAGTCCAAGCGTTACCACTCCGGAGAGCAGGATGAGGATGGGACTGAGCTGGTCGATGATAAACGGGATATTGAGCAGAAAAAATTGAACGACCAGCGATGCCGGCTTGTCCGCATCGATAAAATGGTCGTATTTCTCAAAAAAGTCGATCAGCAGGTAGAGCGCTGCGAAACCGACGGTCAGCGTCAGGAAGTGTCTGGTGTACTGGGCCAGAAGATAGCGGGTAAGCAGGTGCATGCGGCTGAGTGATCAATAAGGGCGGAGAATCTGGCTGGCGACCAGAAATCCAGCAGCGGTGAGGGCGAGCCCGAGTCCGTTGCTCAGTAAGATATACCACACGGCCACCATTGTCTCGCCGGATTTGAACAAGTGCACGCTTTCCCGGGACAAAGTCGAAAAGGTGGTGAAGC
>JAUVWB010000275.1 GCA_030604345.1 Desulfofustis sp.
CTCGAACATGGAGAGCGCGCCATGGCCGTACTGGTCACTCAAATCACTGATGATGATATTCGTGGAGGTCCCGATCAGGGTGCAGGTCCCGGCCAGAATCGAGGCGTATGACACCGGTATCAGAAATCTCGACGGACTGAGCCCAAGCTCGCAGCACATGGCCATGACCACCGGGATGAACAGCACCACGATCGGCGTGTTGTTGATGAAAGCCGAAGCAAAGGCAACGGAGAAGAGGATGAGGGCCTGGGCAGCCACCACGTTTTTCTGGGCGACCTTGACCACTTGCCGTCCAAGAAATTCGACGCCGCCGGTGCGCATCAGCCCCTTGCTGACCACAAACATCGCCGCCACCGTCACCACCGCCGGGTTGGCAATGCCGGAGACCGCCTGCTGAGGGGTCAGCAGGCCGGAGACCACCAGCGCCACCATGATCCCGATGGCGGTGAGATCAACAGAGATCTTCTCCGTAATAAGGAGATAGAAGACCACCACCAGGAGCAGCGAAATTATCCATACATCCATCACTCGCTTCGCCTCGGGAAGATGATGACGGCTCTCCGCCTTGGCCCTGTTCAGGCCGGTGGCCGCCGACACGGGAGCCGATTGCTACACGGTAACGCACGACCGGGAAAATGCCAACCATGCCAGGGCCGTCACCAGAAGCAGCGCCAGAGAGATAAAAAGGGGTTCGCCCGCAGCCGCAAGCGTGCTACAATCAGCCCCGAGTACCGTGGACTTACCACTTTCCGACGAGTCACGTTGTGCGTGATCGCACAGCCATCTTGAACCTGGAGCATATTTCCCTGATGAACGACAATACCCTGCAGAACGGGATCAGCGCCGCTCTCTTTAGCGCCTTGCCGGAACCATTCTTTGTTTTCAACCGGGAGGGCCGCTATCAGCAGATCTTTGGTGGTGCCGACACGCAGAAATACCACGATGGCCGGCACCTGGTCGGCAAACGAATCCACGACGTGATCGACACCGGTCTGGCCGACGTGTTTGTCGCCGAAATCGGCAAGGCCATCGACAGCAACCGCGTCCACACCTTTGTCTATCAACTGGCAGCCACCGACATCAAGGGCTCGGAAGCCCTGCCGGGCCCCTCCGGGAAACAGTGGTTTGAGGCGCACCTATCGCCCATCGCGACACCGCCTGGAGAGCAACCGCTGGTGGTCTGGATAGCCTTCAATATCACGCGACTGCAAACCGCCCTTGACGAAAAAGAGGCACTGATCGACAAGCTGCAGAAAGCACTCAAAGAGATCAAGACGCTGCGGGGTATTTTGCCGATCTGTGCGCACTGCAAGAAGATCCGAGACGACCGCGGATACTGGCAACGGTTGGAGACCTATCTCAAGGAGCATTCGGAAGCCGACTTGAGCCATGGAATCTGCCCGGAATGCCTGAAAAAACACTACCCGGACATCGATTTATAGAAACGGCCCGACGCTCGTCGCCCGAGCCTGGTTCAACGACCGTTTGCCTTCGAGATGACGAGTCGTTCCAGGCCGTGTTTGGAGAACTCCTCCCGGTAGCCATCGGCAAGCCGGTCCAACTCCGTGATCCGTTGCGGCGGTTCCATCTCCGCCACCGCCTCCATCCCCCGACTCTTCACCAGGTCGCGCTCCGCCAACCGCTGTTCGAGCTCATCCCAGAAGAACTCTTCCTCGAATTCCTCGATAAACCCCATGTCGCGTCCCTGTTCCTCATACCGCCTGGTGGGGAAATACCGTTTCAGGCCCTTGTCGTAGGTCACCAGGTCCTCGCAGTCGAAATCCTTGGCAAGCGCCAAAAATTTCTGCTCGAGCTTCACATAGGGCTCGACCTCGGGGCGCTCGTCATCGTTGAAGGCATTCATGACCCAATCGGCCATGGACAGGACATCGAGCAGCAGGCGGTACTCTTTTTTGGTTATGGATACTTTCATGGCGTGGCTCGGCAGAGCGCCTCCTCAGTTCACAAATCATTTTCATTGGTTGTCGGTGAAGATCTCATGAGAGATCCCTTGTCATGTGCTGTGCTGATCACCGCTGCTGATTCTTTCCTGCGCTCGCCCACTGACACTGATCAAGGTTCGGCGCAGTTCGGCTTCAAGAGTCTCCAACTGGAGCGCGGCATCGGCTCGTTTTTTCCGTCCTTCTTCGGCGATACTGAGGCTCTCCTCGATGGTCTGGATCAGTGACGCATTGGCCTGCTTTACCGCTTCGATATCGAAGACGCCGCGCTCCATCTCGCGCCGCGCTTCGATGTTGCCCTGTCTGAGGTTCTCGGCGTTGGCCTTGAGTAATTCGTTGGTCAGATCAGTTGCAGAGCGAATCACGTCCGCCGCCTCGCGGGAGCGGTGGATAGTCACCGCCTGGGCCAGCTGCTGCCGCCACAGCGGCAAGGTGTTGGCCGTGGTGGAGACGATTTTGTTGATCAGCCCCTTGTCGTTCTCCTGGACCAGGCGGATACTCGGCAGACTCTGCATGGCAACCTGACGGGTCAATTTGAGATCGTGCACCCGCCGCTCCAGGGCGTCACGATTGGCGCGCAGATCACGCAACTGCTGGGCCGCCGTCATCGATTTCCCCTCCTCCGCGGCGCGTACCATGGCCGGGATCTCCTGCCCGTCGAGCTGCCTGAGTTTTTCTTCTCCGGCGACAATATAGCGCTCCAGGTGATGGAAATACTCGAGATTGGCGGCATAGAGGCGATCGAGCTGGGCGATGTCTTTCAAGAGTTGCGTTTTATGCCGTTCCAGATCGTCTGCTATGGCATCGATCTGGTCACGCACTTCCTCATAGCGCTGAAGAAATTCGGCAACCGGCTTGGTTTTTCCGATCAAGCGGGCAAATAATCCCGGCTTGCTCTGCGGATCAAGAGACCCCACGTCGAAGTCACGCACCGTCGCGACCATCCGGTTGAGTGCCTCGCCGGCGGGACCGGTATCCTTATTGCGCACGCCCTCGAGCATATCGTCGGAGATGCCGGCTAGCTGCTGCTGGATCGGGGCGCCGAAATAGAGCAAGGCGTGGGTGTCGTTGACATCGATCTGCTTGATCAGCGCATCAATTTCGGCTCGCTCCGGAGCAGCAGCCTCCCGGTAAGGCACCGGGGGATTGCCCTGCAACAGCTGTGTTTCAATGGTTTTCAGTTCCGTTTCGTCGATCATGCTTCCCGTTTCCTTAGAGAGAGATGGGCGCCGAAGCCCTCATCCGGCGCAGCAATCGTTTCTACAATCCTTCACTCTTTAACTGATTTTCCAGCACTTCCATATCCACGTCGAGATCACGCATGTCGTTGTCCAGCAACCGTTGGTACTGCTTTCCGAACACCTCTTCAATAGTTACCAGCACCC
>JAUVWB010000152.1 GCA_030604345.1 Desulfofustis sp.
ATCTGGTCCGGCGTGCGGATAAAGGCCATCCGCCCATCCCGCGGCGGACGGAGAATCGTCACCCCCTTGTCCATGAGCATTTGACAATAGTCGTAGATGTTTTCCACACTGAAAGCCAGATGGCCGAAATTATCGCCACCGCTATACGGGGTTTCGCGGTCCCAGTTGTGGGTCAGCTCGATCTCCGGTTCCCCCGGCGCCGTGGCCAGGAAGATGAGGGTAAACCTTCCTTCCGGATATTCTTTGCGACGGGTTTCCACCAAGCCGAGTTTCTCGGTGAAAAAAGAGACAGATTCGTCCACATCTTTGACCCGAATCATGGTATGCAAGTATCTCATCGTTCTTCCCTTTTTTGTGTGCTCGCTTCAGTTGCTGACACGGCGCCGGAAATGTCGTCGCGGGGACGGCTCGCTGCTGAGAGACACACGAAACGGTAGCACAGAACGGGGATCCTGGGCTCCGGGGTCGGTCCTTCAGCCGCACTGTGCGAGCCGTTGTCCGATAGATGGACGGTACCGCTTATTGCGTCTTTTCAGCGGCCTTTTCCTTTACTTCGGCGGCAGCCTGTTCGGTTGCGGCAGCGGCGCTTTCAGTAGCTTCAGCGGCTTTTTCCTTGGCGGTTGTCGCCGCTTCTCCGGCAGTTGCCGCCGCCTCTTTACCGACCTCGACGGCGCCTTCCTTGACCTCGGTGGCGGTTTGTTGGGCGGTGTCTACCGTTTTTTGCGAGATTTCTGCAGCTTTTTCCTTGACCTTGGCGGCTGCCTGTTCAGTAGCAGCGGCGGCCTGCTCGGTTATCCGGGCCGCCTTCTCTTTGACCTCTGCAGCGACCTGTTTGGTGGTGGATACCGTTTGTTCAGAGAGTCGAGCTGCCTTTTCCTGTGCTTCAACAGCAGTCTCTTTAGTGGCTGAGATTGCCTTGTTGGTGGCTTCGGCAGCCTTGTTGGTGGCGTCGACTACCGCTTCCTTGGTGGCGGAAACGGCTTGCTTGGTTTTATCTGCGGCCTGCTCCGTGTCCTCACTGCTGCAACCGGCGGTAGAGGCAAGCAATAAAAGACTACCCAGAACCACGGGAACGATTTTCATGTCAGAGCTCCTTTTCGTATGGATGCGCGTGGATGACGAACATCGCCTGAATGGTTTTTACGAAGGGCGGCTTTACCAAGCCAATGTAGCAAAACGAATATGCATTGATGGGACCAAGTCAAGCAGCTCAAGTCGGCCATCCACGCGGCACGGAGTGTGGTGCAGCCGGGAGAGGCTGGATACGGATGGGCTGCCGGTGGGTGCTGGTGTGCAGGGGACTTGGTGTCATGAAGATGAGACAAAAAGACATTCGGGGATGAAGGCTAACAGCCTCATGGTGTACAATGGGCATGATGTTCACCAGGCGGAGGTGTCCGGATCCGGACTGGGGGTCGCCGGACGCTCCTGGCCACAGTGGCCGAGGTCCCACACGTGGTAGAAAGCTTCAGCAGACAAAGAGGCACTATGAAGATAGCAATCATGGGAAGCGGTGGTGTCGGTGGTTATTTCGGGGCGAAGCTGGCCGCTGCCGGCTATGACGTAACGTTCATTGCCCGGGGAGGCCATCTCCAGGCGATACAGCGGGATGGCTTGCGAATACGGAGTCCGCTTGGCGACCTTGTCGTCCGGCAACCGCAGATAACTGAGCGTCCGGAGGACGTGGGGCCGGTCGATCTGGTGCTGTTTGCCGTCAAGCTCTGGGATACGGAATCTGCAGCTGAGGCGATCGAGCCGCTGATCGGTCCCGGGACCGGGATCCTCTCGTTGCAGAACGGGGTGGTCAAGGATGAGATTCTCGCAGATCGTTTCGGCCGTTCCGCCATTATCGGCGGAGTCTGTTACATAGCTGCCGCCATCGGAGAACCCGGCGTTATCGTGCATACCGGTACCATGCAGAGAGTGGTATTCGGCGAGTACGACGGTTCACGGTCGAAGCGAGTGACCCGCTTGTTTGACGCCTGTTCAAAGGCCGGGATAGAGAGTGAGATCAGCGACGATATCCGCCGGGCCATCTGGGAGAAGTTCGTCTTTCTGTGTGGGCTGTCCGCTACTACCGCCACCACCCGTTGCCCCATCGGCGTGGTGCGATCCCATGCGCCGGCCCGACATTTACTTGCCAGCGTCATGGGGGAGGTCGTGGCCGTCGGCGGCGCCGAAGGGGTGGCCTTGTCTCCCGATTTTGTCGAGGATCGTCTGCGGTTTTGTGATCGATTGCCGCACGACATGACCTCATCCATGCATCATGATCTGGAGCGGGGAAACCGACTTGAAGTGGCTTGGCTGAGCGGTGATGTGAGCCGGCGCGGTACGCGTCTCGGGGTGGCGGTACCTTACAATACGGCGGTATACGATATCCTGGCCGTACATGCCGCCGGGCGATCGGAACAATAGGAAAGCCCGCCCGGTATTGCGCCCGTCCTTTCAGTGATGAGAGCCCTGTTCTGGCCGACAGCCGGGAAGGTCCGAGTTCAACCATGCGGTATTGCTGTCCACCGCTGTTGGTTGGATGAGAATTCTTTCTGGTCGCGCCGTTTCTGGTGTGGTACCGTGTTGTTCTCTTTGAGAATCTGTCTCAAACGATTGTGCTTGTATTTACCTGACGGGAAAACTATGTTGAATCATTTAGTTGATGATAGTCTGACGCGATAACGAAATGCACCTGATACTTTCAAGAGGGTACGTATGGGGGCAACAATACTTATGGGAGGTAGTTTCCGTGGAAGAAATACATGAAATTCGCAAACGCAGAAGAACCCTGCAGGAAACGATGAATTTCATGGCGGCTCTGTCAGCGGGGATCGAACCGATTCTTGGCCGGGGGGCCAACAGTATGACCATGTCGGCTGGCCGGAACTTGGGGCGCAAATTCTCCGAGAACGCGGCCAAGACCGATGATCTGTTGGCCGCCATCGACGAAGTGCGCCGGGTACTTGAACAAAATCACTGTTTGTGGGGGTTTGAGCCATTCAAACCGAAAGGACAGCAGGATCTGGTGACTGTCAATGAAAATGGTGAAGCCCAGATGCTGCTCGTTTTCCGTGACTGCATGATCCGCCAGGCGCTGTTCCGCTTCGGCCATCCCCAGCAGGGGTCTTTGTGCAACATGATGTACGGCTTTTTCGCCGGTGCTCTGGAGACGATCATGGGCCGGAAAGCCCGATTGGAGATCAAACATGCCGGGGAAAACGCCTGCCTCAAGGTGTTGACCATTGCCGCCTGAACCGGGCGCAACCAGAAAGGAATCGATCATGAATGGCGAGAAGATACGACTGAATACCGATTGGCTGTGCGACTGCGGCGGTTGCCACGTGGCGCTGGTCGATCTGCATGAAAAGATATTGAACGTCCTGGAGTCGGTGACCATTCAGCATTGCCCGGTGCTCACCGATATCAAGGATTATCCTGAGGCCGACATCGGCATCCTGACCGGTTCGATCCGGACTGAGCATGATCGCCATGCCGCCGAGGAGATGCGCAAAAAATGCAAGACCATCATCGCCTTCGGGACGTGTGCCGTCTACGGTGGTTTGCACGGAGCCGGGTTGGCTCATTCCCGTGAAGAGATCATCGACCATGTCTATCGGCATAATCCGACCACCCGAACCGACATCATCCCCGATGCCGAGGTAACCGAGCTGGCCAAGATGGTGACGCCGATCGACGAGGTAATCGATGTCGATCTGTATCTGCCCGGCTGTCCGCCCCACCCGCATTTCATCTTCGAGAGCCTGGCAACGCTGATCGAAAAGCGGCAACCGCGAGTAACCCAGGATCCGGTCTGCGCGCGGTGCCAGCGTACAATGAGCAAGGGTGATGCGTCTGCCATCAAAAACACCCTGGGCGGGGTACCGGACGACGCCATCTGTTTCCTCAGCCAGGGGTATGTCTGTCTCGGCTCGGTGACGCTGGATCGCTGTCTGGCGCCATGCCCCAACCATGGTGTGGCCTGCACCGGATGCGCCGGGCCGACCATGCAGATCCTCACCGAGCCGAACCGTGATATCCGCACCGAGGTCAGTGACCGGATGTCGAGGCTCACGGCCATCGATGCCGAGACCATCAAGCGTCATATGGAAAGAACGGCCAAGACCCAATACGCCTATGCGATGGCCACCAAGATGATCGGCAGCAAGCCGACGTTTCTGATAAAAAAATGGATTGCTGACGTGGAGGCGGGGACTCATGGCTAAAACGATACATATCGATCCGGTAACCCGGATAGAAGGGCACGCCCGGATCCTGCTCGAATGCAACGATGCCGGTGCGGTTGAAGAGGCGTTTTTCATCGTCAACGAATTGCGGGGGTTCGAACGGATTCTGGTCGGCATGGAAGCCCATACCATGCCCCAGGTGACCGCCCGGATCTGCGGCGTCTGTCCGACCGCCCACCATCTGGTCTCGGCCAAGGCCTTGGACAACGCCGCCGGCGTCGAGCCGCCGCCGGCCGGGCGCCTGCTGCGAGAGTTGATGTACATGGGACACATGATCCATTCCCATGCCCTGTCGTTGTTCGTGCTGGCCGGTCCCGATCTGGTCTTTGGTTTGGGTGGGGCGGCGGCGACACAGAATATCGTCGGCATGGTCGACAAGAACCCGGAGCTGAGCAAGAAAGGGCTGCGCCTTCGCTCCCTCGGCCAGAAAATCAACGAGGTGGTCGGCGGCCGCGGTATCCATCCGGTGACCGCCCTGGCCGGCGGGATCGCTTTTCGGCTCAGCGATGCCCAGTTCGAACGGCTCAAGGAACTGACGGCGGAAGCGGTAACCCTGGTACATGAATTGGTCCCGGTGACCAAGGAACTGTTGCTCAAACTGCTCGATGACAATCCGTATCTCCTGGAAAGGCTCAATGTCCCCAGTTGGTATCTGGGTACGGTGAACGGCGGCAAGCTTAACGTTTACGACGGTACCTTGCGGGCCATGGATGATGAGGGTCGGGTCCGTGCCGAATTCGGCAGTGTCGATTATGCCAGTTATCTGGTGGAACGGGCCGTCAAGCGGTCTTACG
>JAUVWB010000364.1 GCA_030604345.1 Desulfofustis sp.
ATGCACGTGGAAACAGCCGTGATGCAAGGCTCAGGGCAACTTTTATTGACCGGTTCGCTCGGCGACGTCCTTCAGGAATCGGCCCGGGCAGCCCTGAGTCTGATCCGCAGTCGCGCCCAGGAGTTCGGCATCGTCGATCATTTTTTCCAGGACATCGACATCCATATCCATTTCCCCTCCGGCGCGGTCTCAAAGGATGGTCCATCGGCCGGCATAGCCATCTATGCGGCACTCCTGTCGCTGCTGACCCATCGGCCGGCACGCGGCGATTACGGGGTGACCGGGGAAATGTCTCTGCGAGGGAGGCTCCTGCCGGTCAGCGGTATCAGAGAAAAACTGCTGGCCGCCCAGCGTACCGGTCTCAAAGGCGTTTTTCTGCCCCTTGCCAACCGGGAAGAAGTACTCTCGTTGCCGCCCGACGTTCGAGCCGACCTGGAAATAAACCCGGTTCCCAACGCCGACGATGTGGTCGCCACGCTTCTGCTGCCGGAAAACCAGTCATCCTGAGCAGCAGACCGGGTCACTCCCCGGTGTCGGCACTGTTGTCATCAAGCCCGTACCGCTTGATCTTCCGCCACAGGGAGACACGGTCAATGTCCAATATCTTTGCGGCCTTCGAACGGTTCCCCTCAACCTCGTCGAGGACCGCGAGGATATAGCGCCTCTCCTGCTCCGCCAAAGACGGCCAGTCCCGTTTCCCCGACCGGCGGGGCATGACCGACACCGGCCGCACCTCGTCGTCGAACCGGGCCACCGAAATCACGTCCCCGGCGGTGCGCACCAGGAGGCGCTGGATGATATTTTCCAGTTCCCTGATGTTTCCCGGATACTCGTACTCCAGCAACTGTTCAATCGCTTCCGGCGACAAACGAGGGACCTGTGCTTTATCGGGAGCATGCTTGGCCAGAAAGTGCGCGGCCAACAGCGGGATATCCTCACGTCTTTCCGACAGCGGTGGTACCTTGAGAGCAAAGACGTCAAGACGATAAAACAAGTCCAGACGGAAGGCGCCCTGCTCCACCTCTTTGTGCAGATTTTTGTTGGTGGCTGCCAGCACTCGTATATCAACGGGAATCTCGGTAGTCCCACCCACTCGCAGGATGGTGCGTTCCTGAAGCACCCGCAGGAGCTTAACCTGCATCGACAGAGATAACTCACCGACTTCGTCAAAGAAAACGGTTCCTCCTTGCGCCTGCTCCAGCAAACCTTTTTTCACCTGAGTGGCGCCGGTGAATGCGCCTTTTTCATGACCGAAAAGCTCATGGCCAATCAACTCCTCGGTGAAGGCTCCGCAATTGAACGCCACAAACCTTCGGCTCGACCGAGAACTCAAGTCATGAATGGTGCGTGCCACCAGTTCCTTACCGGTTCCGGTTTCTCCCTGGATCAAGACGTTGCAGTCAAGCTGCGCCACTTGGGCGATATTGTCCCGCAGCAATTGTGTTTTCGGGCTGCTGCCGACAATTCGGCTCAACCCCGCAGCAGAGGCCATTCGCCCTTTGAGCTCTGCAACTTCCCGGCGTAGCGCCCGCTTTTCCAGAGCCTTCTGGACAAGAGCCCGCATTTCGTCAACGTTGACCGGTTTGGCCAGATAGTGATAGGCACCCTGACGGATTGCCGTAATCGCCGTTTCGACGCTGGCGTAGCCGGTGATGATGATGACCTCGGTCTCCGGCCAGCGATCTTTGACGGCGGTGAGTACCTGCAAGCCATCCCCGTCCTTCATCCGCAGGTCGGTGAGAACCAGGTCGAACTCCTGCCGCTCGAACAGCGCACACGCTTCATGCCCGCTGGCTGCGGCCCCGGTCTCGTAGCCTTCCTTGCGCAACAGGTAGGTGATGTTGTCCCGGGCAATCGCCTCGTCGTCAACCACCAGAATCCGGGCCGGACGCTCAGCCATCGCCGTGTCTCCCGGGTTTCGCCGTCAGCGGCAGCCTGATAAAAAAGGTCGTCCCCTCGCCGGGAGCACTGTCCACGGTGATTTCCCCGCTATGCTTCTGAATGATGCCGTAAGCGACGGAAAGACCCAGCCCGGTGCCTTGACCCTCTTCTTTGGTCGAATAAAACGGATCGAACAGCCGGTCCTGAATCTCTTCAGGAATGCCGCTCCCGGTATCGCTCACTTTGATCAAAGCTTCATTGCGGCCCGCCAGCAGGGCCGCGCCAACCGTTATCATACCGTTGCCGTCAATGGCATGAACACTGTTGATGATCATGTTGATGAATACTTCCTGGATACGCTGAGCATCCATTTCCACGACCAGATCCTCGGGAACATCAACCACGAGGTCGATACCGGCGGGCACCTGGCTGCGGACCAGTTGTATGGAGCGGCCGACGACGGAGGCCAGCGACTCGGGGCGCACTGAGAACTCCCGGGCCCGGGAGAACTCCAGCAGTCCCTGCACCACGTCCCGGGCCCGCAGCGTCTCCTGGTCGATGTTCTTCAGCATCTGGCGGAGCAGGTCGGGATCACCACCATCGAATTCGCTGATGGCAATCTG
>JAUVWB010000252.1 GCA_030604345.1 Desulfofustis sp.
GCCGAAGTCAGCGCGTTAAAAATGGTGGATTTGCCGACATTGGGCAAACCGACGATACCGCATTTGAATCCCATGTTGAGACTGCCTGTGTAAAAGACGATAGCCGGGGGAATGCCCCGGCTATCTCAGGTTTAAAACGAATGTCGCTGCCTGATCAGATGAGCAGCGGCGCAATCACCAGCGCAACGACGCTCATCAACTTGATGAGAATGTTCATGGACGGCCCGGAGGTGTCCTTGAACGGGTCGCCGACCGTGTCGCCGACAACTGCCGCTTTGTGAGCCTCGCCGCCTTTTTTCTCGCCGGCGAGTTCGCCTTTTTCAATGTATTTTTTAGCGTTATCCCAGGCACCACCGGAATTGGACATCATGAGTGCCAGCAGAACACCGGTCACCGTCGCTCCGGCAAGCATGCCGCCCAAGGCTTCGGGGCCCAGCAGAAATCCAACCAGAACCGGAGCAAAAACAGCAACCATCCCGGGAAGCACCATTTCCCGCAAGGCCGCGCGTGCGGAAATATCCACACATTTTTCCGGTTCGGGCTTGGCACCGGGTTTGCCTTCCAGCAGTCCGGGAATCTCGCGGAACTGACGACGAATTTCCTCAACCATCTTTCCGGCGGCACGACCGACGCTGGTCATGGTCAGTGCGCCGATGAAAAACGGCAGGGATCCACCGATCAGCATGCCGATCACCGTACCGGGATTGACCAGGTTGATGGCTTCAAGCTGCACCGTCGTTGCATAGGCGGAAAACAGCGCCAGGGCGGTCAACGCCGCCGAACCGATGGCAAAACCCTTACCGATGGCTGCCGTGGTGTTGCCGATGGCATCGAGACCATCCGTGATCTTGCGCACATCGGGGCCAAGACCGGCCATCTCGGAAATACCCCCGGCATTATCGGCGATCGGCCCATAAGCATCCACGGTCATCGTCACGCCGACCGTTGCCAGCATGCCGACGGCAGCAATACCGATACCATAGAGCCCGGCAAAATAATTGGCTATAAAGATGCTGACGCAGATGATCAAAATAGGCGGAGCACAGCTCTCAAGACCGACCGCCAGGCCATGGATAATGTTGGTGGCCGGACCGGTCTTGCTGGCATCGGCACTGCGATAAACTGGTGAAGACGCCGTGTAGTATTCCGTGATCTGGCCAATGGCGACCCCGGCGAGGGTTCCGGCGAGAATCGCCCAGAAAACACCATTGGAAATATGCAGAAGGCGAATAATCACGAACGCAGCGACCAGAAATCCGCCGGCGCCGACAAAGGTCGTGTAATGCAGCGCTTTGGCGGGATCAATCGCCTTGAACACCTTCATGGACGCAATGCCCGCAACGGAGAACACCAGGCCGATCATGGCCAGCAGCAGCGGCAGCAGCATGGCGTTGGCCTGAGTCTGCCTGTACAGATCGCTGCCGAGTTCAACCGGAGTTCCGGCCAGAGTGCTCATCAGACCGGCGCTGGCAGCAGCGGCGATGGCGATCGTAGCAATAATGGAACCGACATAGGACTCAAAAATGTCAGCACCCATACCGGCGGTATCACCGACGCAGTCGCCGACGTTGTCGGCGATAACGCCGGGATTGCGCGGATCATCCTCAGGAATGCCCGCCTCAACCTTGCCGACCAGGTCAGAACCGACGTCGGCCGCCTTGGTGTAGATGCCGCCGCCGACACGAGCAAAAAGTGCGATGGAGGAAGCACCCATGGCAAAGCCATTGATGTATTGAGCCGTTTCGGGGCTGCCGAACAGAATGAACGCGATGCCGACTCCAACCAGACCAAGGGAGGCAACCGCCAGACCCATGACCGCGCCACCATTGAAGGAGACCAGCAAAGCGGCCGCCTGGCCCTGGCTGCGGGCAGCTTCGGCCGTACGCACGTTGGCGCGGGTCGCCGCCTTCATCCCGATAAAGCCGCAGGTCATGGAACACAGCGCCCCGCCGACAAACGCCAGAGCCGTCTGAAAGCCCATCCCCAGAAGGATCAGAAAGAACACCAGAACGATGAAAATCGCCAGAACCTGATACTCACGACGCAAAAACGCCATGGCTCCGGCATGAATCGCCTCGGAAATTTCTTTCAATTTTTCATTGCCGATCGGCAGAGCCTTGACCATACGGTAATATAGAATGGCCAGGACAAAACCGGCGACGCCCAGAACTGGTGCAAGCATTTCCATGTGACTACTTACCCTCTCTTCTCAGAATTGATTGAAACAACGCTTTCCTGACTGTGATAGATATTCATGGCTTTCTGCACACCCTCACGAAACAGGGTGTCTACCGCCTCGGCCGCACAATCGAGAAGTTTATCCAACGCCACCTGCTCATCGCGACTGAAAGGGCGCAGCACATAGTCGGCCATGTCCTGTCCGAGCGGAGGGCGTCCGACACCGAGCCGCAAGCGGTTAAAATCTCCCGAGCCGATGACCTCCATGATATGACGCACACCCTTTTGTCCTCCGTGACCGCCACCGGTTTTGAACCGCAGAACACCGAAGGGCAAATCGACATCATCATGAAGGACAAGCAAATCCCCCGGAGAGACCCCGAGGGACTTCACAGCGGAACCAACGCTGGCTCCGCTCAGATTCATATAGGTATGCGGCTGCAGGAGCGTCACCTCCTCGCCGGCCAGACGACCGACGCCGTAAACTCCCTGATGCCCTTTTTTTTTCAGCGCGATGCTGTTTTTTTCTGCAATCCGCTCCAGCGCCATAAAGCCCACATTGTGGCGGGTGCGGGCATATTTATCGCCCGGATTGCCCAGGCCGACAACAAGCTTCACTGCGTCACCGGATCAATCACTCCTCGGTCTCTTCAACGACCTGCGCGCCTTCTTCTTCCTCGGACTTGCGCCCGGTGCAGGTGATCACCGTGAAATTCACCTCGTGAGGGACTTCGACGCCGGCAGGAAGCTGAATATCTTCGATATGCACAACATCACCAATGCTCAGGGCGGTGACATCGATCTCAATAGCCGCTGGAATGCTGTCCGGATAGCAGTGCACTTCAAGCTCGTGCCGAATGACTTCGAGAGAGCCGCCGATCTTCTCACCCGCCGACTTGCCGACAGCGTGCACCGGCACCATAACGTGGACTTTTTTCTTCATATCCACGGCATGAAAATCGACATGCAGCGGTTCACGGCGAATCGCATGCACCGTCATATCTTTGAGAATGACAACTTTGCCGGCAAATGCCCCGTCGCCCTTAAGATTGATCAGGGTATTCCAGCCACTTTCCGTCGCGATGGCATTCCCGAGAGCTTTGGGATCGACAACCACCGGGCAGGGCTCCATGCCCTTGCCGTAAACGACGCCGGGAACCAATCCCTGACGACGAAGGGCGCGGGCCGAACCCTTGCCGGTACCTTCACGTTGAGAAACCACCAATTCAGCATGTGCCATGTTATTTATTCCTCCAAATAATCGTTGCTTGCAATCGTGTTCAAAAGCGGCTGGATTTAAACAAACAAGGAACTAACCGACTCATCATCGTGAATACGGC
>JAUVWB010000214.1 GCA_030604345.1 Desulfofustis sp.
ATCATGCTCGGGGCCAGCGACCGGCTCCTGCAATCGAGGTTTTACTACGGCAGCAAAATAGAAGAAATTCTGCGACGCACCCCGTGCGACGTCGGCATCTATCGCACCCTATGAAACAGCGCTCCCGTTCTCTTTCCTCGCTTTCACCGGAGGATGTGTTTCCCCTCCTGCACAGCCGGGCGAGCGGCCTCACCGCGGAAGAAGTACAGGAGCGCCTTGAGCATATTGGCCCAAACCGTTATACCCTGCCGCGCCGCTACCAGACACTGCGTAGCTTTCTTCGTCAGTTCACGCATTTTTTCACCATCCTGCTTTTCATGGCGGCAGCCATCTGCTTTGTCGCCGACACCATCGAGCCCGAAGAGAGCATGGATCTGCTCGGCTGGGCCCTGCTCAGTGTCGCCCTGCTCAACGGAATCTTCAGTTTCATTCAGGAATACCGGGCGGAGCGGGCAATGGAGGCGCTCAAGAGCTTTCTCCCGCACCTGGTCACCACGCGGCGGGGAGACCGGGTGTTCAAGGAACCGGCCGAAAGACTGGTGCCCGGCGATGTCATCCTGCTCAACGAAGGGGATAAAATTCCAGCCGACGCGCGCCTCGTCGAGGCCACCGGCATGCTGGTCAACAATGCCCCGCTCACCGGGGAGGCCTTGCCGTGCATGGTGGCGGCAGAGGCCTGCGGCGAAGAAACCGACGAGATCGGCAACATCGTCTACGCAGGGTGCACCGTCATCCGTGGGTATGGTGTCGGCGTCGTCTTCGCCACCGGTATCAGGACCGAATTCGGCAAGATCGCGCAGCTCTCTCAGACCATATCCCGAACGCCATCGCCGCTGGAAAAAGCAACGGCGCATATGGTGCGCACCCTCTCCATCATCGCCTGTACCATGGGAATCGCATTTTTCATCTTTGGCGTCCTCACCGGCAAACCGTTGTGGGTCAATCTGGTGTTCATGATGGGAATTATCGTGGCCAATGTCCCGGAAGGGCTGCTGCCAACGTTCACCCTCTCGCTGGCCATCGGCAGCCTCCGGATGGCACGAAGAAACGTCCTGGTGAAATCGCTGAGTGCGGTCGAGTCCCTCGGCGCCGTTCACGTCATCTGTTCCGACAAGACGGGAACCCTGACGCAAAACAGGCTCACGATAACACGGTTGTGCAATGTCTCGTCCGGGGACGAACTGCCTCGTGCGCACGGCCGGACCCTGCTGCTGCTCGCTCTTTTCGCCTCGGAGGTGCAGACCACCGAGAACGGGTTTTCCGGTGACGCGGTCGACGTGGCCATTGCCGAAAAAATGCGGGACTGGGGTCTTGATTTCAACGAGATGAACGGGCGCATCCGTTGCTCTTTCCCGTTCGACGTGCAGAAGCGCCGTTCAGCCGGGATCGGCGCCACGGAGACCGGTTACGCCCTGGCCGTCAAAGGGGCATTCGAGGCGATCAGCCCGCTGCTCGCTGCCGGCGAGCAGCGGAGTCGGGCCGAATCGGTGATGCGGACCCTGGCTTCGAGAGGCTTGCGCGTCATCACCGTGGCCTGGCGTCCCCTCTCCGAGTCCGAATACCCGCCATCCATAGCTCGGGACAAAATCGAACAGGATGCCCTGGAACATGATCTGCAGTTCGCCGGATTTCTCGGCATCGATGACCCACTCCGCCCGGAAGTCCCGCAGGCCGTGGAAATCTGCCACCGTGCCGGAATCGACATCATTCTCATCACCGGTGACCACCCCGAAACCGCCCTGGCGGTGGCCCGAACCATCGATATCGTGACAGACCGGAGCAAGACAGATGCCTGCCTCTGCGGTGACGAGCTCAGGAAGCTCTCCGTCACCCAATTAGTCCAGCGACTGGACCAGGGGCTCCGCGTCTTCGCGAGAACCTCACCGGAACAGAAGATGAAAATCGTCATGGCCCTGCAACAGATGGAGAAGGTGGTGGCCATGACCGGTGACGGAGTCAACGATGCTCCGGCGCTCAAGGCCGCCGACGTGGGGATAGCCATGGGTCGGCAGGGGACCGATGTGGCCCGGGAGTCGGCTCAGATCATCCTGCTTGACGACAACTTTGCCTCCATTGTCGCCGGGATCGAAGAGGGCCGGACCATCTTTTCCAACATCAAGAAATTCACCAACTACGTGTTGGTGAGCAATGGTCCGGAAATCCTGCCGTACCTGCTCTATATCCTTTTTCCCGTGCCGCTCGCACTCAACATAATCCACATTCTCTCCATCGACCTCGGCACGGACATCATCCCATCTATGGGGCTGGGGCAGGAACCGCCGGCGCCGGAGATCATGGACCAGCCGCCCCGGGATTTTCGTACCGGCCTGCTCACACCGGGATTGATCGTTCACAGCTATCTCTTTCTCGGACTCTTGGAAGGCGCCTGGTCGCTCTTCCTCTTTTTCCTCGTGCTCACTCAGGGAGGCTGGCGCTATGGGATGGAGTTGCCTGCCACTGCAGCACTGTACCATTCGGCAACCGGGATCGCTCTGGCAACGATTCTGCTCATGCAGATCGGCAACCTGATCGGTCGCCGCTACCGCCGCCGATCAGGTCTTGACCGAGGCCTGTTCACCAATCCGCTCCTGCTCCTCGGGATTATCGTCCAGGTCGCCTTCTCCTGGGGGACACTCTATTATCCCCCCCTGCAGCGGGTTCTGCATACCGGCCCCGTCTCCCCTGAAATCTATGCCCTGGCATGGTTGGGGATCCCGCTCATCTTCGGGGCCGACTACCTGCGAAAGCTGGTGGCAACCAGACGACACGAGTTCTAGGACACACTTGGGACTGCGCTCTTTCCTCTGGCGGTTTCGTTGCGAGCCGCAGGCTCTGGTCCCGCCTTACATAACCGATGAACGGGCGGCAGCACGGAGGCGGAAGTGGAGGAAGATCTGTGCGTTTCGGCCAAGCGAACCTGAGAAAAATTCAACAGATTCGGTGAAGAAATATTAGCTCACAAACAAAGGAGTTAAAACCACACTACGGTAGTTTTCTACCGTTGTTTCTGCCACTTCCGCATATTGTTATTGCCGGACTTTTCCCCCATTCTTTAACTACACACAAGCTGCGGTAGGGACTACCCGGAAGCCCAGATCATTGCGATATCAAAGGCAGCATTGCCGGAAGAACCCGCACATCCTGAGCCCGGGAGAGGCGATGCCGAAGAGACAGAGGGTGGAACAAACGTCTCCGGGTGGAAAATGCCTCCTCAAACGGTTCAGGCAGCCACAGAGGGAACCTGCAACTCCTTCAGCAGAAACGGCAAATCGCACGCAGATGCCGGTTATCGAAACACCTTATGGGGAGCTTGAAAAATTCGAAATTTCGTTCAAGATCGAGGCGCGCAAGATCATTTTACCGCAGGCATATACATGATATTCCGATGATAAAATGTGATTGCGCAACGATGAGATTAGGCGAAATGGCAATTTTTCAAGGTTCCCTTATGAGTACGCGGTCCTTGAGACCATGCGCGCAGCTGGCTGAAGGCAACTCAAGAGGGAAGAAGAGATGAAGCTCACCGAGATCCGAAAAAAGGCAAAAAAGATGGGTGTCAAAAACGCCAGGAGTTACCGCAAAACGGAATTGATACGGGAAATCCAAAAAACCGAAGGCAACCTACCGTGCTTTCAGGATAACGGCGGCTTCTGTGAGGAATGGAACTGCTGTTGGCGGTCGGATTGTGTTCCTTTGCAAATCGGGCCAGGCGAATGATGCAGCAGATTATTGAACATTGGTAACAATCAGTATGTGGATTGTCCTGTCACCGGGCACTGATTCTTCAATCCGTCCGTGCCGTGGCAGAAAAACAAGCAGCAAGGAGTTGGCACGATGGAAGGCAAACCCGGTAAACCATCCCAGTTCGGCAGGGTTTTTCCCGATGTCCGTCATACACCGGTTCCACCCAAACCGGACCCGGCAAGAGCCAGCAAAACATTCAAGCATATCCTGGTCGTCGATGATGAACCGACCTTAACCTGGATGCTTAGAATGATGCTCGAACACCTCGGCTATCTGGTCACTGCAATCAACAAGCCGC
>JAUVWB010000194.1 GCA_030604345.1 Desulfofustis sp.
ACGCTGTTCATTTTTTACGAAATCCTGACCTTGTCAACCTACCCTCTGGTGACCCATTCGGGCACGCAGAAAGCAAAACAGGGGGGCCGGGTCTACCTCGGCATCTTGCTCACCACATCCATCCTGTTCCTGTTGTTCGGCATCATTGCCACCTGGTTTGTCAGCGGCACCCTTGATTTCCGGCCCGGCGGCGTCTTTCAGCCGGATGATGCCCGGGCCGCCGCCTTCCTCCTGCCGCTTTTCGTGTTCGGTATCGGCAAGGCCGCTATCATGCCGTTTCACCGGTGGCTTCCGGCCGCCATGGTAGCGCCGACCCCGGTCAGTGCGCTTCTGCATGCGGTTGCCGTGGTCAAGGCGGGAGTCTTCTCGGTGCTGAAAGTGGCAGTCTACATTTTTGGCATCGACTTGATCGGGGAATTGCCGAGCAGCGGACCATTGCTATACCTGGCTGCGGCGACTGTCATTCTGGCTTCGCTGACCGCCATGCGGCAGGATAATCTGAAGGCGCGGCTGGCTTATTCGACTGTCAGTCAGTTGAGCTACATCATTGTCGGTGCGCTGGTGGCGAGCGAGGCCGGAATCCTTGGCGGCACCATGCATATCGCCATGCATGCAGTCGGCAAGATCACGCTCTTTTTCTGTGCCGGGGCCATCATGGTTGCGGCGCACAAGACTGAAGTGAGCCAACTCGACGGTCTCGGCCGGCAGATGCCGATCACGATGGCCGCTTTTTTCATCGGCAGTTTGAGCATCATCGGCCTGCCGCCCTGCGGGGGAACCTGGAGCAAATGGTACCTGATAATCGGTGCCGTCGACACGGAGAAATGGGTCATTGTTGTCGTTCTGATGCTTAGTTCACTGCTTAATATCGCCTATTTACTGCCGATTCCAATACGGGCGTTTTTCTGTGCTGCCCCCCCGGGAGATACCGACGAACCGGGCCTGAAAGAAGCGCCGCTGCCGTCGTTGCTGGCGCTTTCGGTCACCGCCGTCGGATGTGTTCTGCTCTTCCTCTTCCCCGAGTCACTTCATGAGCTGGCCTTGGCACTTCTCGATTCGGCTGGAGGTGCGTATGCCCGATAATCGCCGCTACCTGTTCGACAATCCACGTAACGTGAAGGCGGTTCTGTACATACTTTACGTCAGTTGCGGTATTCTACTCCTGCTTGACTTCATCATACATCGCCATGATGTGTTCGAGTGGGAGCGTTTGCTCGGTTTCTATGCCATTTATGGTTTTGTCGGCTGCACCGGCATCGTCCTTGGCTCTAAGGTGCTGCGCAGTTTGGTGCAGCGTGATGAAAATTATTATGACGTTGAGAAGGAAGACCTGAAGAAGGCGACGGGAGACGATGATGTGGCCGAGTGAGATACCCGCCTTCCTGCCGTTTTTTCTTGCCGCCCTGCTGGCCCTGGTGACGCGCGGCCCGCTTCGCTCGTTGGTCATGTTGGCCATCGTGGCTGCCGGCGGCGTGCACCTGTATCTGATCGAACCGGTGGTGGAAGTCCACCTGCATTTTCTCGGGTATGACCTGATGCCCTACCGGGTCGATCGGCTTAGTGTGCTCTTTGGTTATGTGTTTCACATTGCCGCATTCATCTCGGTTCTTTTCGCTCTGCACGAAAAGGACACGATGCAGCATGTGGCCGGACTGCTTTATGCCGGCAGCGCACTGGGTGCCGTTTTTGCAGGGGATCTGTTGACCTTGTTTGTCTTTTCCGAGTTCCTGGCAGTAACCTCGGTATTCCTCGTCTGGGCCCGTCGCACCGAGACCGCTTATCGAGCCGGAATGCGGTATCTGATCATCCAGGTCCTGTCCGGCGTGATGTTGCTGGCCGGCGCCCTGGTGCATTATCGCCAGACCGGATCGCTGGCGTTCGATTTTATCGGCATCGACCATCTGGGCGGAGTGCTCATCCTGTTGGCATTCGGAGTCAAAGCAGCTTTTCCTTTCCTCCATACCTGGCTCACGGACGCCTACCCTGAGGCAACTCCCACCGGCACTGTCTTTCTCAGCGCGTTTACGACGAAGTCAGCCATTTACATGTTGGCTCGTGGTTATCCGGGCACCGAAATTCTGGTCTATATCGGTGCCGTGATGGCCTGTTTTCCCATTTTTTACGCGGTTATTCAGAATGATTTGCGCCGGGTCTTGTCCTATAGCCTGATCAACCAGTTGGGCTTCATGGTCTGCGGCGTCGGTATCGGCACAACGCTCGCCCTGAACGGCGCGGTGGCGCACGCCTTCGTTCACATTATCTATAAGGCGCTGCTGTTCATGTCGATGGGAGCGGTACTGCACATGACCGGCAAGATCCATGCGACCGACGTCGGCGGATTGTACCGGACCATGCCCAAAACGGCTATTCTCTGCATCATTGGTGCCGCCTCGATTTCGGCTTTCCCGTTGTTCAGCGGATTTGTCGCCAAGTCGCTGATCATGGCGGCGGCCATCAAGGAAGGCTATGACTGGGTTTGGCTGGCTCTGCTGCTTGCTTCGGCAGGTGTCCTCAAGCATGCCGGCATCCAAATCCCCTATTTTGCTTTTTTTGCTCACGATTCCGGGATCAGGACGACGGAGCCTCCGAAGAACATGTTGCTGGCGATGACCATTGCGGCTGTTCTGTGCCTGGCAATCGGCATCTACCCGCAGATGCTTTACCGGCTCTTGCCTTTCCCCAACGATTTCAATCCCTATGATACGACCCACGTGCTCGCGCAGACGCAACTGCTCTTCTTTGCCATGCTGGCCTTCGTTTGGCTGAACTTGAAAGGCCTTTACCCCAAGGAGGTCAGGGCCATCAATATCGATGCCGAATGGTTCTACCGGCGCTTGGCCAAACGCATCATTTCCTCGATTTCGAGCGGTATCCGCTCAGCAGACAGCAACTTCCGCGATGCTGTGTTGAGCCGTATCAACGCTTTCCTGGTCTACCTTGCGCAGATTCATTATCCTCTCGGTAAGGCTTCGCTCACTCGTCCCACTGGCAATATGGTAATCTGGGTGGCGGTTTTGCTTGCCACCTATCTCTGGCTACTGCTCAGCTTTCCCTACTGAGTTATACAGGGACCTCTAGGCCCGATGCTTTTCCACATAGTCAGTGACGCCCCAAATCGTCCCAAATGAAGGGGGGATTCAGGGATTGCCATGGTTGCTGAGCTCTCTCCGATTGCTGTGTCGCAAATCGTCTTGCTGTTCATTCGGTGTGCCGGACTGAAGAAGCTGAGAAACAAGAAACCTTCTGAGAGATCCGTCTCTTCTTGATTTGCTACAACAGTTTCGGTACAATAGCTTTGGTTTATGTAATTCATTGATCTCTAATAGGATTCACGCCTTTTAACCGTATGCACGTCGATCCTGTTGCCCATCGCCGAAACATCGAAAAATTCATCAGCCGGATGCCGAGCCTGTCGACTACCGTCGGCAAAGTGATGGAGATCTGCAGTCGTGCCGATGCCTCGCCGAATGAGTTGAACAAGGTCATATCCCTCGACCCGGTGTTGACCGGTCAGGTCCTCAAGCTGATCAATTCCGCTTACTACTCGCTGGTCAATAAAGTGACTTCGCTGACCCGGGCCATCACCATGCTCGGCCTCAATACGGTCAAGAACATGGCGCTGTCGACTGCGATCATCAAAACCGTCGCAGGCGTTAAAAAGTCGCGGGTGCTACCCGTTTCCCACTTCTGGGCCCATTCGATCAGCGTCGGCGTCAGCGCCAAACTTCTCGCTCAGAGCAAAGACATCCCAGTCATGGAACGGGAGGAATTCTTCATCGCCGGCCTGCTCCACGATCTCGGCAAGATCCCGTATGGTGACGAATATGCCGAGGTGATCCGAGTGGCCGGAGCGGAACAGGTGCCATTGATAGACGTTGAACGGGAACTGCTCGGGATCGATCATCAGGAGGTGGGGTTGTTGATTGCCGAAAAATGGAAACTCAACGAGGCCATCTCGCAATGTATCGGTTTTCATCACAACCCTAAAAGTTCCAGCGATACCGTCCGTCGACAGACCGTTTTCGTCGCCCTTGGCAATATCTATTCCAATATCTACGACATCGGTTATGCCGGCGATATCTACCCTGCCGAGCAGACGCTGGATCAATTGCTCGCCATGACCGGCCTGGACTGGCAGGAGTTTGTCACCATCCGCGCCAATATCGAGGCAGAGATAGAAAAGGCGCAGATCTTCCTCCAGATTTGAAATCTTCAAGTGGAGAGTAACCCATGAAATTACGCTTCTGGGGGGTGCGCGGTTCGCGGCCCGGGCCCCGGCCGCCCACCCGCAAATATTGCGGGGCCACGGCCGGCCGGGGACAGAGGGTAGATCGGCTCGGCCAA
>JAUVWB010000299.1 GCA_030604345.1 Desulfofustis sp.
CGACGTCTACACCATTCGCACCCGGGTGGAAAAGGTATTGCACGGTCTGGGATTCCGGGAGGAGGACCTGCAGCGGCCGGTGGCGTCGTTTTCCGGCGGGTGGGTGATGCGGCTGCTGCTGGCCCGGATGCTGCTGGCCCAACCGTCGCTGATGCTGCTCGACGAGCCGACCAACCACCTGGACCTGGACTCGCTCACCTGGCTCGAATCGTTTCTCCAGTCCTATCAGGGCGCCCTGGTGATCATCTCGCACGACCGTGCTTTTCTCGACCGCACCACGCGGCAGACCTGGGAGGTGAGCCTGGGCCGGCTGACCGTTTACAAGGGTAACTATTCCTATTACGTCCGGGAAAAGGAAGAACGACGGCGTATCGAAAAGGCGGCCTACAGCAACCAGCAGGCCCAGATTCGCCAGACCATGCGCTTCGTCGAACGGTTCAAGGCCAAAGCCACCAAGGCCCGTCAGGCCCAGAGCAGGCTCAAGCTGCTGGACAAGATGGAGTTGATCGAACTGGCCGAGGACGAACACCAGATCCGTTTCACCTTTCCGCCGGCCCCGCATTCCGGCCGTGATGTGCTGATGGTCGAGTCGCTTGCCAAATCCTACAACGGCAAACCGGTCTTTCGAAACGTGGATTTTCTGTTACAGCGGGGTGACAAAGTGGCCGTGGTGGGGGTCAACGGGGCCGGTAAATCGACTCTGTTGCGTATCCTGGCCGGCCAATTGCCCGCCGACAGCGGCGGTTGCCGATTCGGCACCGGGGTGCAACTCACCTATTTCGGTCAGCACCAGGCCCAGGAACTGGCACCCACCTATACCGTTCTCGAAACGTTGGCGCATGCGGCCGAGGACATGACCACCACTCGTCTGCGCTCGCTGCTCGGCGCTTTTCTCTTCCGGGGCGAGGACGTGGACAAAAAGGTGGCGGTGTTATCCGGTGGCGAGAAGAGCCGGCTGGCCCTGGCCCGGATGATCGCCATCCCGGCAAACTGCATGCTGCTCGACGAGCCGACCAACCACCTGGACATGAGTTCCCAGGAGGTGTTGCAGGAGGCCATGCGGCAGTACGACGGCACCATTGTCGTGGTCTCCCATAACCGTTATTTCCTCGATTGTTTTGTCAACAAGGTGCTGGAGGTGAAGGACGGTCAGGTAACCCTCTACGACGGCAACGTCGCCGAATTTCTCGAACGTCAGCAGCTGCTCGAGCAGCGTCAGCTGCAGCAGGGAAAAACAGCGGAGACGAAAACACCGGCCCAGGACGAGCAGGCCGGAGACAGTCGCAAGGAACGCCGACGCCGCGATGCCGAGCGGCGCCGGCGTCGCCAGGAACTGGCCGGGCCGTGGCTGAAAAAACTGGCCGAAGCGGAACGCAAGGTGGAGGAACTGGAGGGGGAAAAGGAGCGGTTGGAGCAGCGTCTGGCCGATCCCGCTCTCTATCAGGATCAGAAACGATGGAGTACGGAGAGTGCCGCCTATGAGGAAACCGCCCGCCGGCTCGATCGCTGGATGCTGCGCTGGGAGGAGGCTCAAGGCAAGATCGACGAGATTGACCGGCAGCTTGCCGACGAGCAATAAGCGATGATCCCGGACGACACGATTAGCCCGTGACGTGGCCGCCGCCGGTGTGGTAGGATGAGATCGGTGTGCCATAGACACCGAAATGACGAGAGAATCGAGGCGACGACGGGTCAAAGAGAGGAGAGACTGCCATGAAGAAGTGGGAATGCACCGTTTGCGGGTACATCCACGAAGGAGATTCGCCACCAGACACTTGTCCGGTCTGCGGGGCCGGGCCTGAATACTTCAAGGAGGTCGCCGGCCGGCCGGCCGCCGAGCCGGTTGCAGCTGCGGACACCGCGTTGGCAGGGGTGGCCGGCCCCGGCACTACCGCCGAGCCGGTTTCAGCCATCGCCCGACTCGTCGGCAAGCTGCATCTGCATCCGATCAGTGTCCATACCCCGAACGGCGTTCTGCCGCTCGTGCTGGTGTTTCTGCTGATCGCCTATCTGATTGAGTCCGCCGCCGTTTTTGAGCAGGCGGCATTCTTCAACCTGGTTTTCGTTCTGCTGAGCATGCCGGTGGTTCTGGCCACCGGCTATATCCAATGGAAAAATCGTTACAAAGGGGTGATGACCAAGATCTTCGGAACCAAGATCGTCGCCTCGGTGATTGTCTGCACCACCTTGCTCGCCGTGGTCGTCTGGCGTCTGGTTGATCCGCAGGTGTTGACGTCGCCCGGTCGCTGGATCTATCTGCTGCTCTGCCTGATCATGGTCGGCGCCGCCGGGCTCGCCGGGCACATGGGCGGCAAACTGGTGTTTAAGGATTGAAGCGACCGTACAAGGGACCACGAGGGGAGCTGAACAGCTCCCCTCTCTCTTGGCACGGGTTGCGGTGACGGGTGCCGACGGGCGTCGTTCAAACCTGCCGCAGCGCCTCCGCTATGGAATCACAGACATAATCGATGTTGGTGCTGGTCAGACCGGCCACGTTGATCCGGCCGCCGCCTACCACGTAGATGGCTTTGCGCTCTCGTAGCCAGGCAACGGTTTCGTCGGCAAGCCCGCTGAACGAGAACATGCCCTTTTGGCGTGTGATATAAGAAAAATCCTGATTGACACCGCGGGCGGCGAGTCCGTCCACCAGGGCCTGGCGCATGGCGACGATGCGTCCGCACATGGCGGCCAGCTCCTGGCGCCAGTGGGCCTCCAAGGTTGGTTCGGAGAGGATGGTCTTGACGATCAAGCCGCCGTGGGCCGGCGGGTTGGAATAACAGACGCGTACTGTCGCTTTGAGGTGACTCAGCGCGATGTTTTTTTCTTCTGCGGTTGGGGAAACGACGGTGATGGCCCCGGTGCGTTCGTTATACAGGCCGAAATTTTTGGAAAACGAGCTGGCCACGAAAAAGTCGACCCCGGTGGCGGCAAAGGCCGTGACCGCCGTCCGATCGGCCTCGATGCCGACCCCCAGACCCTGGTAGGCGAAATCCAGGAACGGTAGCCAGCCGCGGTCGGCAGCGACGGCGGCAATCTTTTGCCACTGTCCTTCGTCCGGGTCGACGC
>JAUVWB010000163.1 GCA_030604345.1 Desulfofustis sp.
CATGGCAAAACGTGTGACGGTCAGCATCCCGGATTTGCTCCACGAAAAGATGGAACAGTGGCGGGAATCGTTCAATCTCTCGAAGATGTTTCAGGATGCGGTGGCCGAAGCTATCCAGAAAAAGGAGGAATTTCAGCGGCGCATCCGTGAAGATCGGGAAATGGGGGAAATCGTCGAACGGTTGAAACGGGAAAAGGCCCGTTCCGAGCGCAATTACTTTGATCGCGGCCGCGAGGATGGATTTCTCTGGGCCCGCAGTGCCGGCTATGACGAACTGCTCTACGCGGTGGGCGGCAGAGTTCAGGAAAATGTCCTGAAAGACGAGGTGCTTGGCCCCTATTTTACCGACCAGGCGAAAACGAATGGCCTGCTTGGTGGATCGGAGAACGGTGTTGCCGGCGACTATCTGCGGGTCTATGTGGAAGGGTGGAAACGTGGTTTGAACGATTTCTGGGAAGCGGTTAAAGACAAATTATAGCCTGAACCGCCGGATTCGGCGGTGCGGATAAGAGGGGAAGGTCATGCCGGAACCGAGAAATATCCTCGGTATCGATGTCGGATCAGTCGCCATCGGTCTGGTGGTGGTCGATCGGCGGAAACGGGTCGTCGTTTCCGCTTACCGTTTCCATCATGGGGAAGTGCGCCGGACTCTGGAGGAGATGGTTGCCGCCCAGGTCGATCTGCAGCAGATCGACCTGATCGCCGCTACCGCGTCCACGCCGGCGTGGGTCAAAGCCGATCGCCGTTACGACAATCAGGTTGCCGTCATCGCCACGGCGCGAATGGCGAGCCCCCGGGTATGCGGTATCCTCAACGTTGGCGGCGAAAAATTCAGCCTCGCCGTGTTCGATGAACAGGGCAGTTATCGGGGGTCCCGAGCAAATACGTCGTGTGCAGCCGGTACCGGGGCCTTTCTTGATCAGCAGGCGGTTCGCCTGTCCTTGTCGTCTGCCGAGGAGTTGGGTAAAACGGCGCGCACCTGCAGGACCGAGGGGCCGAAGATCGCGTCTCGGTGTGCTGTTTTTGCCAAGACCGATTTGATTCATGCCCAGCAGGAAGGATATCGCCTCGAAGAGATTTGCGACGGGCTCTGCCGGGGGCTGGCCAAAAACATTGTCGATACGCTGTTCTCCGCTGAGATTGGGGACGGAGATATTATTTTCTGCGGCGGCGTAAGCCGCAACCGGGCAGTGGTGCACCATATCGAGGATCTGACCGGACGAAACATCACCGTTCCCGACAACAGCCACCTCTTCGGCGCCATTGGCGCTTGCATCTGCCTGCTGCAGGACAGGGAGGAACAAGACATCCCGTTGCGGCAGGGAGTGGCGCAAGCCGGCGTGCTGGGCCGGTCGTCGGTGGAGAAGAAATACTACTACCAGCCATTGGCCTTGCAATGGTCGAACTATCCCAGCTTTCTAGGCAGGGAACGCTACGAATATCCGGTTTCGGGAGGCGCTGCGGTTGAGGTAGATATCTACAGCGATCTTGCCGCGGAGACCGCATGGCAGGTACGTCTGGGAATCGATATCGGCTCCACCAGCACCAAGGCGGTACTGGTTGATGCGGCGGGACAGGTGATTGCCGGTTTCTACACCAGGACTGCAGGACAACCCCTCGTTGCCGTACAATCCATATGCCGTTGCATTGCCGACATCGAAGCGAAACGAGGCCGCACCTTCTCCATCAATGGCTGCGCAACGACCGGCTCGGGACGAAAATTCGTCGGCACCATCGTCGGGGCGGACCTGGTGGTGGATGAGATCACCGCCCACGCCCGGGCTGCATACCAACTCAATCCACAGGTCGATACGATTATTGAGATCGGCGGCCAGGATGCCAAGTTTACCACCCTTGCCGATGGGCGGGTGACGTCGTCCACGATGAATACCGTCTGTGCCGCTGGTACCGGTTCCTTCATTGAGGAGCAGGCGGCCCGGCTCGATTGCCCGTTGGCCGAATTGAGCGACCGGACTGCCGGTATCGCTGCGCCGCTGGCCAGTGATCGCTGTACCGTGTTCATGGAGCGTGATATCAACCACCTGCTCAGCGAAGGGTACCGTGTCGACGAGGTGCTGGCCGCGGTCCTCCATTCGGTACGCGAAAACTATCTGCTCAAAGTGGCCCAGGAGAGTGCTATCGGAGATGTCGTTTGCTTCCAGGGAGCCACCGCCAAGAATCGCTCGTTGGTTGCCGCTTTTGAACAAAAGTTGGGCAAGCCGATTCACGTATCCCGCTTCTGCCACCTGACGGGCGCCCTCGGTTCTGCTTTGATCCTCGCCGATGAAGAAAGCGACCAGCGATCTGTCAGCCGCTTCGTTGGACTCGAACTGCATCGCCTGAAGATTCCTGTTCGAAGTGAAGTCTGTGACCTGTGCCCCAACCATTGCAAATTGTCGGTGGCCGAGGTTGCCGGGAAACAGGTCGCCTATGGGTTCCTGTGTGGCCGGGACTATGATACCAAGGCTTTTGTTAAGCGTGAAACCCGGGCCTACGATCTGCTCGGCGAGCGCCGCCGCCAGTTGAAGAAAAAGGGTGCAAAAGCGTCCGACGAAATACGCATCGGTATTCCGGCGGCGGTTCACCTGATCGACGATATCGGTTTGTGGCAGCGATTTTTCTCCTATCTGGAAATCCCGACGATGATCAGCCATTCCAGCCGCGATGCGCTGAAACGGGGAACCTATTTGCGCAAAGCTGAGTTCTGTGCCCCGGTTGCTGCCATGCACGGGTATGTAGACTGGTTGCTCGACCGGGTCGATTACGTCTTCCTGCCCGTCTATCTGGAAGACAGAACCCGGGAAGGGCGAAGACACTATTGCTATTACACCCAATATCTGCCGCCGCTCACCGCCGCGGCGGTGCCTGAGGGAGACGACCGAGTATTGAGTCCGGTTCTGCGTTACCTCTACACGTCGTTTCACACCAAGATGCAGCTCTACCGGATGCTGCAGCCGATCACCAGGAGATCAATCGGCTTTCTTGAGGTCAGTGCCGCCTATGATCGGGCGGTGAGCGAAGATCAGAACGACCGGATAGCGCGGCGTCAGACTTTCGCCCAGCGTCTCCAGGAGCGTCAAGGCGGTGACGGCGATATTGCCGTGGTCTTTCTCGGGCGTCCCTACAATGTTTTGGCTCCTGAACTGAACGGCTCCATCCCCGGCCTGTTCAGAAGTCTCGGCATCGACGCTTATTTTCAGGACATGGTTGCGGTGGAGCCGGAGAGCCTGCAGCGGATCCGGCCGCTCCTCAACGAAATTCATTGGAAATACGCCGCTTGCATATTGGAGACGGCGGAGGCCATCGGGGCGCTGCCGGGGGTGTATCCGGTCTACCTGACATCGTTCAAGTGTGCACCCGATTCGTTTGCTCTGGATTATTTCAAGCGGATCATGGCCCATCACAACAAACCCTATTTGATTCTCGAGTTGGATGAGCATGACTCGAATGTCGGCTACGAGACGCGTATTGAAGCGGCCGTCCGGGCCTTTCGCAATCACCGGGCCGGAGCGGAGGCGGCGAAACGCAGTTCCTCACCGTTTGTCAGGCCACAGGCGCAGCGGGATTGTACGGGAAAAACGATCGTCTTTCCCAATTGGGATCGCATTACCTGTTCGTTTTTGGTCTCGGTTCTTCGCCATGAAGGGATCGATGCGGTCCTCATGGAAGAGACCGACGATTCGATTCGGCGCAGCCTGAAGCACAATACCGGTCAATGTATCCCGCTCAACGCCATTGCTCAAGGCTACATGGACACCATCGCGGCGCACGGGCTGGAGCCGGATCGTTGTCTGCTCTGGTTGAACGAGTCCTGGCTGGCCTGCAATATCAGGCTCTACCCCCATCACATCCGTACCATACTGGCAGATCACGGCCTGAGAGATGCCGGCGTCTATCTCGGTAACCTGTCCTTGTCTGAGATCGGTTTGCGGGCCGTCAAGGATGCCTATTTCTGTTACCTTTTCGGTGGCATGCTGCGTCGGGTGGCGTGTCGTATCAGGCCCTATGAGGTCTTTCCGGGCGAAACGGATCGGGTCGTTGAACGGGCCATTACCATGCTCAACGAGGCCTTTACCGGGGGACTTGATAAAGAAGGGGTGCTTGAGGAAATCATCAGCCGTTTCGAGTGGATCGAGACCCGCCCCGAATCGCGCCCCAAGGTAGCCATTTTTGGAGACCTCTATTCCCGGGACAACCGCGTCATGAATCAGGATCTGATCCGCTTCATCGAACGCCATGGCGGCGAGGTCCTGACCACACCGTACAGCGATTATGCCAAGATGATCGCCTTCCCCTATTTCCGCAAGTGGTTCAACGAAGGGCACTATCTGCATGTGCTGTCCAATTCCGCGGCCTTGATGACCATGAAACAACTGGAGAAGACCTATCAGGCCATTTTCAATCGGATCCTGCGGGAGCCGGTCAAGGAGTTCGACGACTCGCCGGCCGATATCCTTGCCCGTTTCGGTGTGGCCATCGAACATACCGGAGAGTCCATGGACAATCTGCTCAAGGTCCATTACACGAAGAAATTTCACCCTGACGTCGCTCTCTTCGTCCAGGCCAGCCCGGCCTTGTGTTGTGCCTCTTTGATCACCGAGGCAATGCGTGAACGGATCGAGGCGGTGACCGGTGTCCCGGTGGTGTCCGTGACCTACGACGGTACCGGTGGCGGCAAGAACGATGTGATCGTGCCCTATCTCAGGCACTTGCGTCAAGAGGCGAAGAACGGGGTGTTTTTCCGGACGCATGCTTGATCTCTGCCGCTTTGCACTTACCTTCTAAGCACCTGTGCAGGGTTGTGTTCC
>JAUVWB010000312.1 GCA_030604345.1 Desulfofustis sp.
ACCGTTGTAAAACGATTTTGTCGGCTTTCATCGAGCGTGGTGACCAGGTCTTTTATTCTTAGAGATTACCGTTACCGAAGTGGCAAAAAAATGAAGGTCTATTCGAGGTTCAAGAGCTATGAAACGGTTTTATCTGATCAGCCTTGGTTGCCCGAAAAATTTGGTTGATTCGGAATGCCTCTACGGGCAGCTCTCCTTGAGTGGCTGGACGAGTGTCTCCACGCCTGAGGAGGCTGATGTGCTGCTTCTCAATACCTGCGGATTCATTCAGCCTGCAGTGGAAGAGAGCATCGAAGAGATTCTCCACCTGGCTGCCCTCAAGGAAATCGATCCACAGAAGAAGGTGGTGGTTGTCGGCTGCTTGGTACAGCGCTATGGGCGACAATTGCTTGAACAGTTACCGGAAGTCGATCTGTTCGTCGGCACCGAGGGGATTCCAGCCATTTCCCGCTTGCTGGACACAGTCTGCCGAGACGAGCAGCCCGAGCGGTTGGTCATGCCGGATCGGTTCCTGATGGATGCAAGCGTTCCACGGCAATTATCCACCCCCTTTTTCAGAGCCTGGCTGAAAGTGACCGAAGGATGCAATAATTGCTGTTCCTATTGCCTCATTCCTGCTATTCGCGGACCGTTGCGCAGTCGTGAAGTACACGATCTGGTAAAGGAAGCGGCGCGCCTCGAACAGGGCGGCGTTCGGGAACTCTCCCTGGTGGCCCAGGACCTTACCGCCTATGGCCTGGATCGGGACGGCTCATCCCGGCTGATTCAGTTGCTTGAAGCCCTTCTGGCCGGCACCGGTATCGCCTGGATCCGTTTGTTGTATCTTTATCCCAGCGGGGTTTCCGAGGCATTGCTGGAGATGATCGCCTCCGAGCCGCGTATCGTGCCGTATCTCGACATTCCTCTGCAACATGTGAGCGACTCTGTCCTGCGAGCCATGAATCGCCGTTACGGCCGCCGTGATATCGATCAACTGTTGACGCGTATTCGTGCGGTTATTCCCGGAGCAGCTTTACGGACGACGGTCATGGTGGGTTTTCCCGGGGAGACGGAAAAAGATTTTGCGGAATTACTGGCGTTTCTGCGCCTCGCCCGTTTCAATCATCTCGGCGCCTTTGCCTACGCCAACGAAGAGGGTTGCGCTGCCGAAGGGTTAGCAGGTCAGGTTGATGCAGAGACAAAACAGGAGCGATTGGATGCGGTCTTGTCGGTCCAGGCCGAGATATCGGCAGATATCCAGCAGCGGGCAGTGGGATCAAGAGAAACCGTCTTGGTCGAAGGCGTGAGCCGTGAGACTGATTTGCTCCTGGAGGGACGCACCCGCTACCAGGCTCCGGAGATTGACGGCTGTGTCTTGATTAACGATGGAACGGCGAGCCCCGGTGATTTCGTTCAGGTTGAAATCACCGAGGCTCATGTGTATGATCTGGTTGGCCGGATTGTGCCATGACCAGGCTCATGGTGGTCAGGCATGAAGCGGGTGGCAGTCAGCGTTTGCTGTTTACCTGTTCGCGGAGGTCTTTGCCGACTTTAAAAAATGGTAATTTTTTCGGGCTGACCTTGATTTTTTTTCCGGTCTTGGGATTCCGCCCTTCATACGAACCGTAATGCTTAATGACGAAGCTTCCAAAACCACGGATTTCTATGCTTTCTCCGCGGGCCAGCGCTTCTGTCATGGTGTCGATAACCGTGTTGGTGATGGCGGCTGCTTCCCGGTGAGGCACACCGATGTCCTGCGCCAAGGCCTCGATCAATTCCGATTTATTCATACTACACTCCTGTTTGCGTTAGCAAATCTTCCATGTGTTCGTCCGATGGTGTCCGAACACCTGCCCCCCCAGTTCAGTCGTTCAATAAATAGATAATGAATTCAGGCTGTTAATTGCACACCCTGAAGTGACTGTTTTGATAGCAAGAACAAACAGTTACGGAGATAGCAAACCGCCAGTGCCAGAGACGGATGTCTAACTCTTTAGATTTAATCAGCTAAATAGGGGTTTGTAAAGGGTAAAGCTATAAAAATATCTTTTTCAGATCATTTTCGTTTAAATGGCGAAAATGTCCTGTTTTCAGCTGCCCGAGAAAAAGCTTGCCGTAGGCGGTACGTTTCAGATCAAGAACCGGATGACCGATGGCAGCGAACATTTTACGGACCTGTCGTTTCCTGCCTTCATGAATAACGATTTGCAGTCTGGTGGCGAGCTCGTGGCGTTTGCGAAGGGTTATGTGAGCCGGTGCGGTACGTCGACCGTCGAGAATGATGCCGCGTTTCAACCGGTCGATCTGTTCCTGCCGGGGGTGACCTTGTACCAGAGCTTCATAGGTTTTTGTTGTCTGGTGGCTGGGGTGAAGAATCCGGTGGGCGAGGGCTCCGTCGTTGGTGAGCAGCAGTGCTCCTTCGGTGTCGATGTCGAGACGCCCAACGGGAAAAACCCGCTCATCAATATCGTGCAGCAGAGCGGTCACGATGGGTCGGCCTTGCGGGTCGGAAACGGTGGTAACATAGCCCTTGGGTTTGTTTAACAGGATATAGACAAACGCCTCCCGGTACGGATGTATCACTTCTCCGCGACAGCGGACTTCCTGCTGTCCGGGGTCGATTTTATATCCCATCTCGGTGATCACGACGCCATCGACACTTACTACCCCCTGCTGGATCAGCGCTTCGGCGGAACGGCGTGAGGACACGCCGGCCTGAGCCAGGACTTTCTGCAGGCGAACGGTGCGGTTCAACGCCATGGCCGAGGGATCAGACGTTCGTACCTGGAGTCAACCAGCCTACGGGTGGCCTCGTCGGTCTCCAGTATTTCCGTGTACCAGGGTTTCATCCGGCAATCAAAGACCACCGGTGGCTCCAGCCCCACATGAAATCGCCGTACCGAGGCGGCCGCGCCGTGGATGTCGGCGGCCGGCTCAAAACGGGTGAAGACCGTCCAGAGAAACTCCTGCATCGATTCAGTGGCGGCGGCGC
>JAUVWB010000076.1 GCA_030604345.1 Desulfofustis sp.
ATCGTTTTATGCTGACCGACGGCAGCGAACTCATGGTGGACAACCCGGCACACTTTCCCGATCCGTCGAAAATTTCCCGCACCGAAGAACCGTACATCCGGGCCTCCATCCTCATTCCGGAACGATACATGGGCGTGGTCATGACCCTGTGCATGGAACGACGGAGCGAGAACACCAAATATCACTACCCGACCCCCGGCCGAATCGAATTCACCTGCGAGCTGCCGTTGGCCGAGGTGATCTATGATTTTTACGACCGGCTCAAATCGATTACCCAGGGCTATGGATCGTTTGATTACGAGATGCTCGATTATCGTCCCAGCGATCTGGTGAAGTTGGATATTCTGGTCAACGGCGAGGTGGTCGACGCCTTGTCGCAATTGGTGCATCGATCAAACGCCAGGGCAAGGGGATTGAGCGCCTGCGAGCAACTGAAAGAGGAAATTCCCCGGCAGCTTTTCAAAATCGCCATCCAAGCGGCAATCGGCAACAACATCATTGCTCGGACCACTGTCTCGGCGTTACGTAAGGACGTGACCGCTAAATGTTATGGTGGTGATATCACGAGGAAAAGAAAACTGCTGGAAAAGCAGAAGGCGGGTAAAACACGGAGGAAGACGGTGGGCAACGTAGACATTCCTCAGAGCGCTTTTCTTGCCGTCTTGAAACGCGATGCCGGCTGAGGTTGCCTGCACCTGGCTGGCATACTGCCTGCTCAGTAGCGATCGCCGGCCAGGCCGGCAGGCATCCGGCCGGCCCCGGGTTAATGGTCAACCCTGCCGCGATACGGCAGAATCATCGAGCTGATGTCGATCCCCTTGCGGATCATGATCTGCTCCATCTCCTGGCGTGACAAAATACACTCTTCCTGCCGCGACAGGTAGACGATGCAATCCTGGCAGATATTGAATGCGGCGCGGTCCACTTCACTGAACAGATCCCAGCAGTTCTTGTGCGGATTCAGCTTGGCAGGGCATTCCTTGTCTTCGGCGCAGTTCATGATGATCCAGCAGGGAAGGTGCGAGAAGGGTGACATGGTTCATCTCTCCTATACGAGGGTCCGGTAGCGATGAACTGCGATTCTAATGTATTGATTGGTTCTGTTCAAGAGATTTTACCAGAAGAGCAGAGAGGTAAGCGCCGCCCCTGAACAAAAGCCTTTCAATCCGCGCACAAAAGCACAAGAAAATCTAGTGTGCAAATTGTGCGCGCCTTGAGCATGACGATCAAGGCGCGTGTGAGCCTTCCACAAGCTTTTGGATTTTTTCAAGAAGCAGATCTCTGCCCAGGCGATTCATCGATGAGAAGACCACACGATCGGCGCTGCCGATGCCATGACCGGCGTCGAGAAGAGCCGCCTGTCTGGATCGTTCGTTGCCGGACAACTTGTCGGCCTTGGTGTAGACGGCAAGAAAAGGGATGGATTGGCGGCGAAGCCAGTGGAGAAGCTCGGTGTCGAGCTGTTTGACACCGTGTCGCAGGTCCATGATGACGACGACCCCGGCCAGCTGTTTTCTGGTTTCCAGATAAGCGGAGATCAGTTTGCCCCAGGAAAAGCGCTGCTCCTTGCCCACCTTGGCATATCCATACCCGGGAAGGTCGACGAAATACATCGACTGCTGGACCAGAAAGAAGTTGAGGCCGGTGGTCTTGCCCGGACGGGAACTCACCTTGGCCAGCTGCTTTCGATTGAGAAGCGTGTTTAGAAGACTGGACTTGCCCACGTTGGAGCGACCGGCGAAGGCAATCTCCGGCAATTCGTCGGCCGGCAACTGATCGAGACGATACGCACTGATGACAAACGTTGTCTCGAGGTATTCCATGAGCTCAGATGACCTTGTTCAACGGGTATTCGATGATGCCCTGGGCGCCCCTGGCGATCAAACGGGGAATGAGATCGCGGACGATATCCTCGGAGACGACGGTCTCCACCGAGAACCAGTTGGATTGATACAAATGGGCGATGGTGGGAGCGTTGATACTGGGCAGGATGTCAACCACCTGATCGAGATCCTTGTCCTCGACGTTCATCTTCAGCCCGACGATCCGGTCGGCTCTGAGGGCGCCTTGCAACAGCAGGGAGATATTCTCGATTTTTTGCCGTTTCCACGGGTCAGCCCAGGATTGCTTATTGGCGATCAACTGGGTGTTGGACTCCATCAGCTCGTGAATAATGCGCAAACCGTGCGCCCGAATGGTGCTCTCGGTCTCGGTAACCTCGACGATGGCATCGGCCAGTCCCGAGACGACCTTGGCCTCGGTCGCTCCCCAGGAGAATTCAATGGACACGTCGATTCCGCGGGACTCGAAAAAGCGTCTGGTCACGTTGACCAGTTCCGTGGCGATCCTTTTCCCCTGCAACTCCTCGATGGTCCTGATGCCGGAGTCGCCGGCCACGGCAATCACCCAACGGGTCGGTTTGTTGCTCACCTTGGAATAGATCAGATCGGCGACGATCACCGCATCTGACCCGTTTTCCAGCGTCCAGTCCTTGCCGGTAATACCGGCATCGAGCATGCCCCCTTCGATGTAGCGGGACATCTCCTGGGGCCGACAGATGGAACAATCCAACTCGGGATCGTCTATTTTGGGGAAATAATTGCGGGCGGCGGGCTTGATCAACCAGCCGGCTTTTTCGAACAGCTCAATGGTGGCCTTTTCCAAACTGCCCTTCGGCAATCCCAATTTCAGAATATTCATGGACAACTCCCACGGGACGGAGGCTCTTAGATGGTATATGACAACTGATTATCTCTGGTACACGGTCTCCGGATCAAAAACCCGCTCGCCGATGACCTGCAGGTCGTCCCCCTCGAGCCTGCGGTAGAAGCAGGACTGATATCCCTCGTGGCATGCGGCACCGCCACGCTGTTCGACGAGATAGAGGACCGTATCCGCATCACAGTCGATGCGCACCTCTCGCACCAGTTGCACGTGCCCCGACGTCTCCCCCTTTTTCCAAAGCTTTTTTCTGGACCTGCTCCAGTAATGGGCGTGACCGGTACGTACGGTTTGCTCGAGCGCCTCACGGTTCACATAGGCAAGCATCAGCACGGTACCACTGGCTGCGTCCTGGACAATGGCCGGCACCAGCCCGTCCGGCGATTTATCGAAGTTAATGGTTACCATGGTAATTGCGGCGATATTGCTCCGAGAACGGAATATCCCTTTACATCAGAGAGAATGACATAACCGGTCGTGTCGACCGATCCGGGGGCCTACAATATGAGGATGCTTTCATTTTGTCAAGAAATCGACCAAGAAAATTTGACACCATCTCCAGGAGCCACTAGTATTGTCGCGGCCCACGGGACTCGGCACCGATCACCGGTAACCGGCAGCCGCTTGCCGTCCACCTCACGATAAACGCCGTAGTTCCACCATGCAAACAGATATATTTCTTAAGGTACTGAGCAGGATGGAGTGTTTATGACTAAGGTAGAAATAAAACAACGCGACCGCGTCACCCTGGCCGTCGTCGGCAAACTCGATAACGGGGCACTGTTCTATGAAGTTACCCCACAAGAGCCGCTGGTCGTCGAGCTTGGCGACAACCAGCTTCCCCCTTCGGTGGAGACCGCGCTGATCGGCATGGGCGTTGGGGAGACCCGTAAAATCCGCATCGATCCCGACGAAGGCTATGGCCCGCGCCTCAAGGATCTGCTGCACGAGGTGCCACGGCAAACCATCGAAAAGCGGTTTGCGCCGAAGTCCGGAATGGTCATCTCACAGCAGGTGGAGCGGGACGGGAAAAAGTGCATCGTGCCGGCGACAATCATCGAAGTAAACGAAGAGACCGTGGTGATCGACTACAATCACCCGCTGGCCGGCCACCACCTCACCTACGAACTGACGGTACTCGCCGTTGAGGAACCGGCCTGAAACCGGAACTGGAATCACCCTGCAGCGTCCGGTCCGATTGTCCGCAACGCCTCATAAGCGGCGAAAAAAACCTGTACATTAGCAAAGCCGTATGTATAGAATTATGTGATTACCATAACCATTCTCGTTGCAGGGGTGCCGTATGCATATTGAAGATGACGAAATTTTGCAGGGATTTATTGAAGAATCGCTGGAACATCTCGCCGATATAGAAACCGATCTGCTGGCCATCGAAGAGACCGCGGAAAACATCGATGACGATCTGGTCAACAAGGTTTTCAGAGCCGCCCACTCGATAAAAGGAGGGGCGGGTTTCATGGGGTTGACGATCATCCAGGAATTGTCGCACGCCATGGAAAACGTGCTTGGCATGATCCGGGGCAAGACCCTGGTTCCTACCCCTGAAATCATCAACGTCCTCCTGTTGGCTTCCGACCAGCTGCAGCGGATGATCGAAGATATCCAAAATTCCAACGAAGTGGATATCCAATCGCACCTGGTCCCCCTCAACGCCATTGCCAACGGCGAGTTTTCCGCCCCTGCGGCGACCGACAAACGCCAGGTCCGCACATCACAGTCCGCCGCCGAAGAAGCATCGTCGCCAAACGATCCGCCGGCACCGACGGCAACGCTCCAGACCGAGACTGAGCCGGGCCGTGCATCGGCCGGTCTCGACCGGGAAGAGCAAGACGATGCCAACGAACCGCTCGACGGCGAGCAGCAGGAAGGACTGCTCGACGATTCAGGAGCCTTTTCCCCGCTTGAACAGCTCACCCCCGGGAGCAGCACGAAAGAAAACGGATCCGCCGCCAAGGGGAAGGTGGAAACCTCGATCCGGGTCCACGTCAGCCTCCTCGACCAACTGATGACCCTGGCCGGTGAGCTGGTACTGAGTCGAAACCAATTGCTGCAGACCATCGGCGGTGAAGATTTTCGCAATATGGAGGCGGTCGGCCAGCGCATCGACCTGATCACCTCCGAGTTGCAGGAAGCGATCATGCTTACCCGCATGCAGCCGATCGGCAACGTCTTCAATAAATTCCCGCGGGTGGTCAGGGATTTGTCCAAAAAACTTGGCAAGAAAATAGACCTGACCATTATCGGCAAAGATGTGGAGTTGGACAAGACCATCATCGAAGCCATCAACGACCCCCTCACCCACTTGGTCAGAAACTCGGTGGACCATGGCATCGAGATGCCCGAGGATCGCAAGAAGCTCGGCAAGTCGGAAAGCGGTGTAGTCGTGCTCAAGGCCTTTCACGAAGCCGGCCAGGTGGTCATCGAAATAATCGACGACGGTCGAGGCATCGATGGCGATGCCCTGGCTGCCAGTGCCGTCAACAAGGGGCTGCTGACCGTCGAACAGACGCAGGCCATGTCCGAAAAGGAGAAGGTCAACCTGATTTTCCTCCCCGGCTTCTCCACCGCCAAACAGGTGACCGACGTCTCCGGACGCGGGGTCGGCATGGATGTGGTCAAGACCAACCTGGACCAGTTGGGCGGTCATGTGGACATCATCTCCGAGGTCGGACAGGGAACGACCATCTCCGTCAAGCTGCCGCTCACGCTGGCCATCATTCCCTGCCAGATCATCATGACCGGCGGTGAACGCTATGCCATCCCCCAGGTCAATCTCGAGGAGCTGCTGCGCATCCCCGCCCATCAGGTCAAGGAACGGATCGAACGGGTCGGCACCGCCGAGGTGGTCCGCCTGCGCGGCAACCTGTTGCCGCTGATTCGCCTGGCGGACGTGATCGGCGCCGATCGCACCTATTATGACCCGATGGAGGACACCTTCAAGCGTGACCGGAGAAAACAGATCAGTGACCGGCGCAGCCAGGAATCACCCCTGTTCCGCGACAAGGACAAAAAGCAGGACGAAACGACTGCGGAAAGCAAAAGACCTTCCAGGGCCCTCTCCGATCGCCGCGTCTCTCCGGCCAGTGCCCTCAATATCGTCGTCGTCTCCACCGGCTCAATCAAATATGGCCTGATCGTCGACAAGCTGCAGGATTCCGAGGAAATCGTCATCAAGCCGCTGGGCCGACATCTGCAACAGTGCAAAGGCTACGCCGGTGCCACGATCATGGGCGACGGCCGCATCGCCCTGATCCTCGATGTCTCCAACCTGGCCCGAATGGCCAAGCTGACCTCGGTGGACGGCAGCGATCGGGCCACCGAACTGGCCCTGGCCGCCGAAGAAGCCGGCAAGGCCCGCAAAGACCGTCAGGCCCTGCTGGTCTTCAGAAGCGCCGACGATGAGCAGTTCGCCGTACCACTCAACCAGGTGGAGCGCATTGAGAAGATCAAAAGCACGGAGGTGGAGGTTGTCGGCGGCAAACGGGTCATGCAGTACCGCGGCGGCAGTCTGCCGCTGATGTGCATCGATGACGTGGCCATGGTCAAACCCTTGGCCGACCATGAGGATCTGCTGGTGGTGGTGTTCCACCTTGCCTCGCATACGGTCGGGTTGCTGGCCATCGGCCCCATCGACGCCCTGGAGATTACCGCCGACATTGATGAATCGACCCTGAAACAGACAGGAATCATGGGCTCCGCCATCATCAACGGCCATACGACCATGCTGGTCAACGTCTTCGAATTGACCCAGACCCTGCACCCGGAATGGTTCGAAAACCGCGAGGTGTTCGCTTACAACGACGGGTCCGGCCGCACGGCACCGACTATTCTTATTGCCGAAGACTCAAATTTCTTCAGAAACCAAGTCAAAGGCTATTTGACCGAAGCCGGCTATCAGGTGGTAGAGGCCGAAGACGGTCAAATCGCGTGGGATCTACTGGTCGACCATCGCGACGAAGTGACCCTGGTCGTCACCGATATCGAGATGCCGAACCTCAGCGGCCTGCAATTGACCGAACGGATCAAGGCCGATAAACGCTTTGCCGACCTGCCGGTGATCGCCCTGACCACGCTGGCCGGTGAGGAAGACGTGGCCCGGGGCAAAGCGGTTGGCGTTGACGAGTATCACATTAAACTGGACAAGGAACGATTGATGGCCGCTGTTCACGATTACGTGAAACGCCGCCATTGATCTCTATTTCGATAACCTGCTGGAATACCAATTAAACGTCGACGTGGCGGCGCCTCACCAGGACACTATGACCAAAAAGAAAATCGATACCACCAAACGCTTGATTGAACTCGCCACCTTTTACGTGGGCGAAGCGCTCTGCGGGATGGACATCCTCAAGGTTCA
>JAUVWB010000059.1 GCA_030604345.1 Desulfofustis sp.
CAGCAGAGCGGCTGACAAGACGACGGTTGTTGTCTCCCCGCAGAAAAAGACCCGGAAACCCTGGGCCAGCAGCTCATCGGCCACGACCCGGGCCAGCGTATCACCGGCGAAGCGGTTGTCATGGCCGACCAGGCAGCCGCGCAATCGCGCCTCGGTCAAAGAGGCGACGCCGAGATGGGTGGCCAGGCCGTCATCGTCGTCCAGATGCCGATACATCCTGCAGATCGCCGCAGTGACCCAGCGAACCGAACCGGCATAGATGTCTTTGCCGAGGATGCCGCGCCACCCGGACGTACCGAACGAGATCTCGGTTCGCGGACGGTCATGCCCCGTCACAATCTCATCGTGCACCAGCCCATAGACCCGATCGAGATACCCGTCGATCTCGGCGCCGAACTCGTCACGCCGGGCCAGCAGGCCTCTGATTACCGAGAAATAGTCGCTGCCGGCGTGATCACCGCTGACCATATGGCGCCGGGAAAGCTCTTCCCACGCCTGCTGCAAACGCTGCCGTCGGTCCACCGTCGTTCCTCCGCGGGCGGATCACCGCCCTTTTTCATTCGCTCAGACGCCGATCGTCGACTGCCAGTTCATGCGCCTTGTCGATCAGCATTACCGGTCTATCGTCGACTATGTCATAGAGCAACCGACAGTGACGACAGACCAGGCCGCTCTGGTCGGCCACAAGCTGCACCGGGCCTTTACATTGCGGGCAGGCCAGAATATCCAGCAGATCTTGGTGAATCATTCGCCCCTCTTCTCGTTTCAGACAGGATAGTTAAGCGCTGGGAATCCCTTCGACCGGCACGTGATACCGGCGGTAACGCATACTCATGTGGACCAAAAAAAATCGTCATGGTAGAGTCATGACTTTAATGCATAATAGTATAAAAAGCATGGGAAAGGACACGGTCATGGGGAAATCGATAGTATTTGTCGGCGGCGGCCAGATGGCCGAAGCATTTATCAAGGGACTCCTCCAGTCACAAGAGGCGACACCGGATACGATCTTCGTCGTCGAGCCCGACCCGCTGCGGCGCTCACACCTGGAGACCCTGTTTCAGGTTACCGCTGCCGAACCGGGAACACCCTTGCCGGCTGCAGCGCAAACCGTCATCCTTGCGGTGAAACCGCAAGTCATGGGCAGTGTCCTTGCCGATCTCAAGGATCAGCTGACCGAACGTCTGGTGATCACCGTCGCGGCCGGTCTGCCGCTGTCGTTTTACGCCTCTTACATTGGTGATCAGGTACCGGTGATTCGGGTCATGCCGAACATTGCCACCCTGGTGCTGGCCGGTGCCTCCGTCTTGTGTCGCAACCAGCAGGTTACCGATGAACAATTGGCCGAGGCGGAGAAGCTGTTCGACTCGGTGGGAACCACCACGGTTGTCGAAGAACGGCTGATGGACGCCGTAACCGGCTTGAGCGGCTCCGGTCCGGCGTTTCTGCTCACTTTTATCGAAGGCTTGATGGATGGCGGCATCAAAGTCGGTCTGGATCAGCGAACAGCCCGCCAACTGGCCATCCAGACCGTATTCGGAACGGCGCTGCTGGCGCAGGTTTCGGGGGAGCATCCGGCAGAACTCCGCGCCCGGGTCACCTCCCCCGGCGGTACCGCCATCAGCGACCTGCAAACCATGGAAGAGGCCGGTTTCAGAGGAACGGTCATGGTCGCCGTGGAGGCTGCGGTCAAGCGTTCGAAGGAGTTGGGCGGCTCCTGAACCGCTCGCTCCGGGCTGTGTCCGCTGCCCGCATGAGACAGCAGCGTTGCCGAGGGATAGCCAAAACCATCCTGGTGGTCGGATCATGAGCAAACAGATACAGCAGGTCGGGATCATCACCAAGAAAGACGCTCCGGAAGCGGCGGACTACGCAGCTCATCTGTGCCGCTGGCTGCAGGACCGCGCCATCGAAACGCGCCTTGACGAGATCCGCCCGCATCTCGACCTGCTGATCATTCTCGGCGGCGATGGGACTCTGCTCCATGTTGCCGAGAAGGCAGCCCGCCTCGATATCCCGGTCATCGGTATCAATCTCGGCAATCTCGGCTTTCTCACCGAACTGACCCGTTTAGAGAGCGAGGCGGCCCTGGAGGAGATCATCGCCGGCTCGATGATCATGGAACGACGGATGATGATCAAAGCGCGATTGTTGAGAAACGGCAGACATGACGGGTACCGTCATGCACTCAACGACATCGTCGTCACCAAGAACGCCACCGATCGCTTACTTTACCTGACCACCAGGGCCAACGGCGACACCATCACCACCTATCAGGCCGACGGCCTGGTCTTCTCCACCCCCACCGGTTCGACGGCCTACAACCTTTCCGCCGGCGGACCGTTGGTTCATCCGGAGCTGCAGACGGTCCTGGTGACCCCGATCTGCCCGTTCATGCTCGGCAGCCGCCCCGTCATCCTTCCCCCGGAGGTGATCCTCACCTCCGAATTCGTCTCCCATGAGCACCATTCACGAGCCAAAGTCATCGTCGACGGACAGCGGATCTGGGACATGCAACCGGGCGACATCCTGGAAGTCCGGCAATCGGAACATTTTTTACAGCTCATTTCCTCGACGAGGCGGGATTATTTTACTATTCTCAGAAACAAGTTGAAATGGGGCAGCGCCTGAGAGGCGCCAATTCGGCCGCTCTGCCGGGCTCCCCCACCACACCGGATGACCAGCGATGACGCCGCCACTCTCGATGACCACGAGCCTTCTCAGTCTGTTGACCGCCGTAATCCTGGCCGGTTGCAGCACTACCTACTATGCCGCCATGGAAAAGGCCGGTATCCACAAGCGCGACATCATGGTAGATCGGGTCGCCGAAGCGCGCAGCTCACAGGAGCAGGCTCAGGAGCAATTCAAGTCGGCTCTCGAACAATTCGCCAGTGTCGTTCACCTGCGCGAAACCGACCTGAAAAAGGCCTATGATCGACTCAACGGAGAGTACGAGGCGTGCGTGGCGGTTGCCGACAAGGTCTCGTCCCGGATCGACAGTATCGAATCGGTGGCGGAAGCCTTGTTCGACGAATGGGAAGCGGAGATCGGCCTCTATCAGAACCGGGAGATGGCCCGTTCCAGCCGGGCTCAGCTCCAGGCCACGCAACGAAACTATCGGGATATGCTGGCACGGATGAAACGAGCCGAGAAGAGCATGGACCCGGTGCTGGTCATTTTTCGAGACAACGTGCTCTTTCTCAAGCACAACCTCAACGCCCAGGCGATCGGCTCGCTGCGCCAGGAATTCGGGACACTGCAAACACAGATCGACGAGCTTCTGACCCGGATGAACGAGGCCATCGAGTCATCTGACGCCTTCATCGCCGGCATGCAGCAGAATCAGTAAGCGGCTCGGGGTCCGAGCCCGGAACCGGGCCCGGACCTATTTCTGCTTTTTAATCCCGTATTTCTTCATCTTGTACTGCAGCAGGCTCTTGGTGATGCCGAGCCGCTCGGCGGCCCGGGCCTGGACCTGGCCGGCCTCCTCGAGAGCACGATTGAGCAGCTGCTCTTCAACCGCATAAAGCACGTCGTTGAGCTGCACCGAGTCCGGTATCAACCGCAGGATATCTATCTCCCTGGTCCACTGTGCATCCCGATCGACGGTTATCGATTCCGGCTGCACGTCTTCCGGTTTGATGAGCTCCCCCCCGCAGAGGATCGCCGCACGCTCGATGGTGTTTTCCAGCTCCCGCACATTTCCTTCCCACGGCAGGTTGATGAGCAGCCGCAAGGCCTCCGGAGCGATTTCCAGACGCTCATAGCCCAGTTTTACCGCAAAACGCTGGAGGAAGCTGTCCACCAGCAGGGGGATGTCATCCATCCGCTCACGCAGCGGCGGCAAGGCCAGATGAATGACATTGAGCCGATAAAACAGGTCTTCGCGAAAGCGCCCCTGTTGCACTTCCTCCTTGAGATCCTTGACGGTGGCGCTGAGGATTCGCACATCGACCTGCAGGGTCCGATTGCCGCCGACCCGCTCAAAGCTTCGATCCTGCATGACACGGAGCAGTTTCGTTTGCAGGGACAACGGAATATCGCCGATCTCGTCGAGGAACAACGTGCCCTGGTGGGCCTGTTCGAGGCGTCCCTTGCGCAACGCGGCGGCACCGGTGAACCCCCCTTTCTCCTGACCGAACAGCTCGATCTCCAGGAGATTTTCGTCGAGCGCCCCACAGTTGAAGGTGATGAACGGCTTGGCCTCACGCGGGCTGTGCAGGTGAATCGCCTTGGCCACCAGTTCCTTGCCGGTGCCGCTCTCACCGCTGATCAGGACCGAGGCCGGGGTCGGGGCCACCTTCTCGATAAGCTCGTAGATTTGCCGCATCTTCGGATTCTTGCCGACCAGGCCGCTGAACCCGTCCCGCTGCTGCATCTCCCGACGCAACCGGGTGTTCTCCCGGATCAGTGAATAATGGCCGACGGCGTTACCGATGGTGACGATCAGTTCATCGTTGGAAAACGGTTTGGCCAGATAGCTGTAAGCCCCGGCCTGCATAGCGGCCACCGCCTTGTCGATCTCGGCATAGGCGGTAATGATCACCACCGGCAGATCCGGATAGCTCTTCTTGATCTCGCCCAGCAGGGTCATGCCGTCCATGCCCGGCATCTGCATGTCGGTCAGCACCATATCCAGATCGGCCTCCTTGACGATGGCGAGCGCCTCCCCGCCCCCCGGAGCGGTAAGAACCTCGAATCCCTCATCACGCAGCAGTTCAGAGAGCACGATCAGATAGTTCGGTTCATCGTCAACCACCAATATGGTATGCATCGTCATTGGTCATCCATCCTTGTCATGTCGTGATGAGCCCCGTTCCATCGGTGCTGCAGGCCAAGAAACACCTCGCCGGGAACGCTGAAGTGAGGGCCGCCGGCCATCCCGGTCCCGGGTCTGAGATCGCCATGATAATCGCTCCCCCCCGTCTCCAGCAATTGAAAGTGGTGAGCCAACGCCCGCAATTGCCGGAGCTGTTTGCCCTTCTGGGTGGGATAAAAGGTCTCGATGCCGTCCAGTCCACGCTCTTTCAAAGCGCCCACCAGTTGTTCCAGTTCGTCCAGCGGCAATGTCAGCTGCCCCGGATGGGCCAAAACGGCAACCCCGCCGGCACCGTGAATCAGGGCGATAGCCTGGTCCACCGTATAGAGAAAGCGCGGCACGTAGGCCGAGCCGCCGCGGCACAGGTACCGCTCGAAGGCCTGATCGATGGAGCCCACCACCTTTTTTTCCACGAGCAGCCGGGCGATGGGCGGCCGACCGGTCTGACCGACGGCGGAGATGGTGCGCACCTCGTCGTAGTCGATGGCGATGCCACATCCGGCCAGGATCTGCACGATCATTTTGTTACGCTGCTCACGAGCGTCTTGCAGCTCTTGCAAACCTCTGCACAAGCTCCTGTCCTGCCAGTTGAAATCGTAGGCAAGCAGATGAAAGTGGTAGGACTGCCAGTACACGCTCAGCTCAAGCCCGGACAATACCCGCACCCCGAAGCGCCGGCCGGCGGCCATGGCTTCCGCGGTGCCGGCAACGGTGTCGTGATCGGTGACGGCTACGAGTCGCAGCTGGCGCTGCCGCGCCAGTTCCACCAGTCCCCGAGGGCGGCAGGTGCCGTCACTGAACGTGGAATGAAGATGAAGATCAAGCATCAGACACCCTTGCCCCATGCAACCAAAGGCAGCCTCGTGCGGCCACTCACCCCGGCGGACGATACCGCCCGGCCAGATTACATCATAATCGCTGTTGCTCTCCGGGGCAACGCGGGGTATCGCCCACGAGCCGATAGCGCCGTCGGCCACCGCCGGTTTTCGTGGTTCCGACGCAACCGGGCTATAGTTTTTCCGGAAGTTGCCGATATAAAGACCATACCCGCCGCACCCGGTCGTACCTGGTCAAGCCCCGGTCACCATCGCCGGCCCGGTACACCGGCGGGAACGAAGCCCGCGTTTTCCCCATAGCCGTTAGAGGTGGTCATGAAAGCTCCGATTATCGCCGTCGTCATCACGCTGTCGGCCCTTCTCTTCACCAGCTGCAGCAGGGTGCCGGAACCGGCCACCTACGACCATACCCACCAGCAGAAAATGCAGTCCGGCCATCACTGGGATGTGCTGGCCACCGATATCGCCACGGAGATCAACAAGGCCCTGGTTCTTGGCGGTCATGTCGACGCCCCGGTCTATGTGCGACCCACCTGCGGCAGTGAAGACACCCCCTGCACGCCGGCTGAGACATCCACCTTCGACGAGGCGTTTCGCGATCTGCTGATCACGCGGCTGGTGGATCTCGGCGTCCCCACCCGATCGGTACCCGACCCGGAGACCATTGTCGTCCATTACAAGGCGCAACCGGTCTACCATCACGCCTATCGGATGCGCACGCTCAAACCGGGCTTGCTGACCTCCATCTCGGCCGGCATCATCGTCTTGCGCAACGCACCGTGGGAACTGGCAACCATGGCCATCGCCGGCGGCATCGACGCAATCAACGCCGCCTACACCTCCCTTGACCGTTATGAGGTGGTGGTCACCACCTCAATGATCGTCAAGGATCGTTTTCTGTATCGAGACACGAGCATCTACTACATCAACTCAGACGACTCCTGGCATTACAATACGGCGGCAAAACCGGCGGAAATCAAACTGATCAGCGGTGATCATCGAGCGCCGACCGACCCCCAGGAACCGGACACCCCACCGGCGGTGCCGCAAGCCCAGCAGCTGGAACCCCTGGACAGCACCACCGGTATCTAGCACGACCCGCGGAGACCCACGCCCATGCTCATCCAACGCCCTTCATCCACCGCTCGATCGCAGATCCGCCCCCGGTTTTTGACTCTGGTTCTGGCGGTCCTGCTGCTCTCCGGCTGCGCCGCCTTCAATGAGACGAGGCTGGAAGACCAACTCGGCCGGGAAGTGAACCTGATCGAATTCGCCAACGACATCGCCGACGACCTGGTTCGCGAGGCGTTCCCGCCGTTGCTGCCGCGCCAGCCGCAGTTGCCGATCCTCACCACCACCTTCGTGGACAACAACCAACTGGAAAAGACCTCGCATTTCGGCAGACTGCTGCAAGAACACATCACAGCCCGCTTCGTTCGCAACGGCTATGCGGTCAAGGAGATCAAACTGCGCTCCGAACTGGTGATCGAACCGCAGTCGGGCGAAACGATCCTGTCTCGACGACTGGACCTGCTCAAGGACATCCAACCGGCCCAGGCCCTGCTGGTCGGCACCCTCTCCATCAGCCAGCGGACCATGTACATCTCGGCCCGGCTGGTCAACCCCACCACGGCCGACATCCTGTCGGCCGGAACCTATCGCCTCTATATGGACAAGAACGTGCTGGCCATGTTCGGTCTGCGTACCGCCGGTGACGATACCGACATCAAAAAACCGGAGGAACCCCTGATCAACCGGATTTTCTACTGATCCGACCAGGTACACGCAGGGGCACCGCGCTGGAGCGGCTGCCTAAAGTTCGGTCAGGCCGCCACGATCGAGGATGGTGATGGTCCGGCCATCCACCCGGATCAGCCCGTCCTCGCTCATCCGGGCAAAAATCCGTGACAGGGTCTCGGGAATCGTCCCCAACAAGCTGGCCAGCTGCCCTTTGGATATCTCCAGTTCCACCACGTCCCCGTTCTGTTGTTCTTCGGAGGCGACCAGCAGATAACCGGCCAGCCGGGCCGGAACCTCCTTCAGCGACAGGTTTTCGATCTGGGCGGTAAACTGCCTGAGTCGCAGGGAAAGCACCGCCAGCATGTTCAGCGCGATGCCCGCATGACGCTCGATCAGCTGCACGAATTCCCTGCGCGGCAGGAAAAGCAGCGTACTCTTCATCAAGGCTTCGGCGCTTGCCGGAAACGGCTGGCCGTGGAAGACCGCCACCTCACCGATCGGCTCGCCGGCCCCGAAGATATGGAGGATCTGCTCTTTGCCCATGAGGTTCATTTTAAAGACCTTGACCTGTCCGGAGACGATCAGGTAAAAACCGTCGCCCGGGTCTCCCTCGAAAAAGATCGTCTCGCCACGATTATAGTGCTTTTCCCGGGTCAGGGCGGCAATGGCTTCCAACTGCTGGTCCGGTAGCCCATGAAACAGGGAAACGGCGGCGAGGTGATCTCTGATTTTCGGACTGGTC
>JAUVWB010000019.1 GCA_030604345.1 Desulfofustis sp.
CCGGCAGTTGGTCCTGCATACCCTGTCGCTGGCCATTGCCTTGGGCAGCTACGAAACCATCGGTCGTTTCCGTTCAAACGATGTCTATATGCCGTTGACCCCGATGTTTCACGTCCATGCCTGGGGGCTCCCCTATGTGGCAACCCTGCTCGGCACCAAACAGGTCTATCCGGGACGCTATGAGCCGGAGATGTTGTTGCGCCTGATTGCCACCGAGGGCGTGACCGCGTCCCATTGTGTGCCGACCATCCTGCAGATGCTGGTGACCAGTCCGGCAGCCCGGCAGGTTGACCTGTCGCGTTGGAAGGTGATCATCGGCGGGGCCAAATTGTCCACCGGCCTGGCTGCGGCGGCGCAGGAGCTGGGGATCGTCGTCTATACCGGCTACGGCATGTCGGAGACCTGTCCGGTGATCAGCCTCTCGACACCGAAGACGACCATGCTGGGCCGGCTCGATGACGATCGGTTGCTGAATCTGGTGGTCAAGACCGGATTGCCGATCCCGTTGGTGGAATTTGAGGTGGTCGATCTGGATGGTACTCCGTTGCCCCATGACGGCGTCTCGGTCGGCGAAGTGGTGTTCCGCGCCCCGTGGCTGACCAGGGACTATTTCAAATCGCCGGCCAAGACCCGGGAACTGTGGCGGGATGGGTGGCTCCATAGCGGCGATGTCGGCCATATCGATGCGGACGGTTATCTGCAGGTGACCGATCGGATCAAGGATGTGATCAAGACCGGGGGAGAATGGATCTCCTCTCTGGATCTGGAAAATTGCATCAGCCGCCACCCGGCGGTCCTGGAGGCGGCGGCCATCGGGGTGCCGGACGACAAGTGGGGGGAGCGGCCGCTGTTGATCGTGACCCTGAAACCGGACCAGCAATCGGCGGTGGACAGTGACGGTTTACGCGAGTTCATGGCCGAGGCCGCCCGGCAGGGGCTCATCCCCCGCTATGCCGTGCCGGAACGAATCCTGCTCGTTGAGCAACTGCCCAAGACCAGTGTCGGCAAACTGAACAAGCGGGCCATGCGCAAGGAATTCACCTGAGCGAACCACACCCTCCAGGCCCGGCTCGCCGCAGATAGACGCGAGCCGGGCCTGGTTGACCGTGTGGTCATAAGGGGTGACGTCTACGGCTACATGTTACGCCGGTACTGGCCACCCACTTCGTAGAGCGCCCCGGTGATCTGGCCGAGACTGCACGAACGTACCGTCTCCATCAACTCGGCGAACAGGTTGCCGCCGCTCAACGCCGTTTCCTGGAGGCGCTTGAGCGCCAGCGGGGCCTGCTCCTGGTGGCGCTCCTTGAACGCCGCCAGCCGATGCAGTTGTTCCTGCTTGTCGGCATCGGTGGCCCGGGCCAGTTGCAGGGTGGCGGCGACCTTGGAGAAGTCGGCATCGGGATTGCGGAAGGTGTTCACCCCGATGATCGGGTATTCGCCGGAATGTTTGAGCCGTTCGTAATACATGGATTCTTCCTGGATACGGCTGCGCTGATAGCCGGTTTCCATGGCCCCGAGGACGCCGCCGCGCTCGGTGATCCGGTCGAATTCACTCAGTACCGCGGCCTCCACCAGGTCGGTGAGGTCCTCGACGATGAAGCTTCCCTGATTCATATTCTCGTTCTTGGCCAGTCCCCATTCGCGGTTGATGATCAGCTGAATGGCCAGGGCCCGTCGTACCGATTCTTGGCTCGGGGTGGTGATCGCCTCGTCGTAGGCGTTGGTGTGCAGGCTGTTGCAGTTGTCGTAGATGGCGCAGAGTGCCTGCAGGGTGGTGCGGATGTCGTTGAACTGGATCTCCTGACTGTGTAGTGATCGTCCTGAGGTCTGAATATGGTACTTGAGCCGCTGCGAGGTGCTGTTCGCCCCGTATTTTTCGCGCATGGCCACCGCCCAGATGCGCCGGGCGACCCGGCCAATCACCGTGTATTCAGGGTCCATGCCGTTGGAGAAAAAGAATGACAGGTTCGGGGCGATCTGGTCGATGTGCATGCCCCGGGCCAGGTAGTATTCCACATAGGTGAAGCCGTTTGCCAGGGTCAGGGCCAGCTGGGTGATGGGGTTGGCGCCGGCCTCGGCGATATGGTAGCCGGAGACCGAGACCGAATAGAAATTGCGCACCTGGTTGGCGATGAAATATTCCTGGATATCGCCCATCATTTTCAGGGCGAACTCGATGGAGAAGATGCAGGTATTCTGCCCCTGATCCTCCTTGAGGATATCGGCCTGTACGGTGCCGCGGACGTTGTGGAGGACGGTTTGCCGAATCTCGGCCCGTTCCCCGTCGCTTGGTTCGCGACCCTGGCGCTGGCGGAAGGCGTCGATCTGCTGGTCGATGGCGGTGTTCATGAACATGGCCAGAATGATCGGTGCCGGCCCGTTGATGGTCATCGATACGGAGGTGGTCGGGCTGCACAGATCGAACCCGTCATAGAGCAGTTTGACGTCGTCGAGCGTACAGACGCTGACCCCGGAGTTGCCGATCTTGCCGTAGATATCGGGGCGCTCGGCCGGGTCCCAGCCGTACAGCGTGACCGAATCGAAGGCGGTGGAGAGCCGTTTGGCCGCGTAGTTCTCCGACAGGAGCTTGAAGCGTCGGTTGGTCTGGGCCGGGCCGCCTTCGCCGGCAAACATCCTGGTGGGATCCTCGGCGGTTCGCTTGAGCGGGAAGACACCCCCGGTATAGGGAAAATAGCCGGGGAGGTGTTCATGGCGCAGCCAGGTGTAGAGGTCTCCCGGATCCTGGAAGCGGGGCAACGAAATCTTCGGGATGCGCGAGTGGCACAGCGATGTGGTATACAGCGGCACCCGAACCTCTCGGCCCCTGACTGTATACACCAGTTCGTCGCCGCTGTAGGCCTGCTTGATATCAGCCCAGGTGGCGAGTGTTTCTTCGGTCTGTTTGTCCACGTGGCTACGATAGGTCTCGATGGCCTGCTGCAGCTGTTCCCGGGCCGCCGCGGCCGTTTCGTCGCCGGTGAGCAGGTCGAGGCTGTTGCGCAGGTGATGGACCCGTCGCACCGCCGCCGCCTGTTCTTCGGTGCGGCGATGATAGGTGCGGACACGGTCGGCGATCTCGGCCAGATAGCGCAGACGCTCCGGCGGGATGACGATGGTCTTGGAAGACGAGACCTTACCGGCCGGCTTGGGCAGCGACGGTCTCAGCGTGCAACCGGTTTTGCCCTGCAGCTGCTCGATGATGCCGTGGTACAGGGCAGTCACCCCGTCATCGTTGAACTTCGAGGCGATGGTGCCGTATACCGGGAATTCTTCCGGCCGGGACGACCAGGCCTTGCGGTTGCGCTGGACCTGCTTGCGGATATCGCGGATGGCGTCGTCGCTGCCTTTCTTTTCGAATTTGTTGACGACGATGATGTCGGCGTAATCGAGCATATCGATCTTTTCCAGCTGGGATGGCGCCCCGTAATCGCTGGTCATCACGTAGATGGACAGATCGGCCAGATCGATAATGCGGGAGTCGCCTTGACCGATACCGGCGGTTTCGGCAATGACCAGGTCGAAACCGGCGGCCTGGACCGCCAGGATGGCCTCGGGCAACGCCTCGGAGACCTCATGGGCGGAGTCCCGGGTGGCCAGACTGCGCATATAGACCCGGTCGGACTGGGCGATGGCGTTCATCCGGATGCGGTCGCCGAGCAGCGCGCCGCCGGTCTTGCGGCGCGACGGGTCGCAGCAGATGACACCGATCCTGATCTCGGGCATGTCGTGCAGGAACCGGACGATGATCTCGTCGGTCAACGAGGATTTGCCGGCACCGCCGGTGCCGGTGACGCCGACCACCGGCGGCCGATGTTGCTCGGCCAGCGGCCGGATCTGGCCGAGGAGCTGCTCCAGGCGGGCCGGATCATCGGCTTTGGCCTGCTGGAGGGCGGTGATGTAGGCGGCGATCATCCGCTTGTTGTCGCGACGCAGTTGCCCTGGGTCGAGGGTGTGGTGGCTGAGGGTGGAGAAATCCATCAGCTCGATCATGTGGTTGGCCATCCCCTGCAAGCCCATGGTGGCGCCGTCTTCCGGCGAGTAAATCTTGGCGACGCCGTAGGCCTCGAGTTCCTTGATCTCATCGGCGACAATGACGCCGCCGCCGCCGCCGAACACCTTGATGTGCGAGGCGTCCCGCTCCCGGAGCAGGTCGATCATATAGGTGAAGGACTCCATATGGCCGCCCTGGTAGCTGGACATGGCGATGCCCTGCGCATCCTCGTCGATCGCCGTATCCACCAGTTCCTGGACCGATCGGTTGTGGGCCAGATGGATCACCTCGACGCCGGAATCCTGCAGGATGCGGCGCATGATGTTGGTGGAGGCATCATGGCCGTCAAACAAGGAGGTGGCGGTGATCACCCGCACATGATGGCGAGGTTTGTAGACGGTTATCGGTGCGTTCATGGTCATTTTCCCTTTGTGATGGCTGGTTCACTTTCAGGCATCGACTGTTCGGTGCGGAAACCGCGTTTCCGGCTCTATCAGCAGGCGAAAAGGCATCAGGAAAGATCGGCCGAAAGGACGATGCGGCCGTTCTTTCCCAACGGGTGAAAGGCAATCGGGGAAAGGGGGCGGCGTTTTCAGTCCGGGTTCTCGACCAGGAACCTCATGATGAAATCGGTCTGCTGTTCAATATACTGCTCGATGGTAAAGTTTTTGGCGAAATACCAGCGTCTGAAGGACCAGGTGTGCCCCAGCACGGAGATGTTGTGGCCCATCAGGTTGATGGTGTCGTCGCGCAGTTCCGGAAGCATTCCCTTGCTTTTCAGCTTCCGCATGGCCTTGATGAAGATATCGGTGATCCGCAGTTCCGCCTCCAGCACTTTCTTTTGCCATTTGGGCGGCAGGAAGTGGGTGGCCTGATACATGAGCAGGATGTGATCGCTCATCCGGTTGCAAACCAGGAAGTACTCGCGGATCACTTCGGCCAGAGCCGCCTTGCCCACCAGTTCTCGACCCAGGGCCTGTTTGACCGCTTCCTCGACCTCGGCGTGAATGGCGATGCAGACCAGGTAGAGGACATCGTCCTTGGTGGAGATGTATTCGTACATCGAGCCGATGGACAAGCCGGTCGCCTGGGCCAGAGCCCGGGTCGTCGTCTTGTGGTAACCGCGCTCGATAAAGAGCGGTACGGCGGCGTCGACGATCTGGCGGCGGCGCTCCTTGACCAGTTCCTTGTTTTTGATCTGGGTGGCGACTTCTTTAATGTCCGTGTTGAGCATCGATAGCGTCTCTTGCTGAATGGATGAGTTGGAACGTTCCCTGGTAGCGGGGCTGAGTCAACTATCGATCAACCTAGTCAAATTAGTTGCAGAACAAAAGTAAAATCCGTCTCCATGCCACGGTGTAGAGGCCGATGCATCGGTGCTTCGCATGAGCGGATAGCGGTCGTACGGCTAGCCGCGGATCAGGGTGTTGCCGATGACCAGTCGCTGGATTTCACTGGTGCCCTCGTAGATTTCGGTGATTTTGGCATCACGCATCATCCGTTCTAACGGGAATTCCCGGGTATAGCCATAGCCGCCGAAGATCTGCACAGCCTGGGTCGTGACTTTCATCGCCGTTTCACTGGCCATCAGTTTGGCCATGGCCGACGCCTGGGAATAGGATTGGCCGGCCCCGGCCCGATAGGCTGCCTGATAGACGAGCAACCGTGCCGCTTCGGTCTGGGTGGCCATGTCGGCCAGTTGGAACTGGACTCCCTGAAAGGTGCCGATGGGGCTGCCGAACTGCATTCGTTCCCGGGCGTAAGCGACCGCTTGGTCGAGTGCTCCCTGTGCGATGCCCAGGGCCTGGGCGGCAATGCCGATCCGACCGCCGTCCAGGGTCTTCATGGCCACCCGGAACCCTTCTCCCTCGCTGCCCAGCAACTGGTCCTCAGGGATCAGACAATTATCGAAGACCAACTCCATGGTGGGTGACGAACGGATACCCATCTTCCGCTCTTTTTTGCCGAAGGTGAAACCGGGGGTGCCTTTTTCAACGATGAAGGCACTGATCCCATGGTGTTTCTTCGCCTCTTTGTCGGTCCGGGCCAGGACCACGTAGGTTTCCGCATCGCCGGCATTGGTGATGAAGATCTTGGTGCCGTTGAGCAACCAGCCGTCGCCTTGACGCACTGCGGTGGTCCGGGTACTGCCGGCATCGGAGCCGGCGGCGGGCTCGGTCAGGCCGAAAGCTCCGAGCTTTTCACCGCTGGCCAACGGGGCCAGAAAGCGCTGCTTCTGCTCTTCGGTGCCGAACAGAAAGATGGGGTTGGCGCACAGCGAGATGTGAGCCGACAGGGTGACTCCGGTTGATGCGCAGACCCGCGACAATTCCTCGACGGCGATGGCGTAGCTCACGTAATCCGCGCCGCCGCCGCCATATTCCTCGGGAAAGATGATGCCGGTCAGTCCCAACTCGGCGAGCTTGTCGAACATCAGAGCTCGATCGAACCGTTCCTCTTCATCACGAATCGTAGCTGTCGGGGCGATTTCCTCGGTGGCGAAATCACGTACCGTATCGCGAATCAAGCGTTGTTCTTCGGTCAGTTCAAAAATCATTCATGCGCTCCGGAAAAACCTACTCTCTTGTCTATACAGGGCGACCGGAACGACTAGGTTGGTCCGGCCGCCCTGCGGATCATTAATCCTTCTTCGATGACAGTTCGGGAAAATCCCAGTAGAAATACTCCTGCGCCGGTTGCGCGCCCTGCTGCTTCTGGCGCTCCACCTCCCGTTCCCGCAGTTCCACGCGGCGGATCTTACCGCTGAGCGTCTTCGGTACCTCGGTGACGAACTCGATGATCCGCGGGATCTTGAACTTGGCCAGGATGTTGATGGTATGTTGGAACATGTCCAGGGCCAGTTCGCGGGACGGCTGTTGTCCCTGTTTGAGGATGACGAAGGCCTTGACCAGCTGGTGACGTTTTTCGTCGGGAACGCCGACCACGGCGGTCTCGGCCACGGCCGGGTGCTCCATCAGGGCGCTTTCCACCTCGAAAGGACCGACCCGATAATCCGAAGACTTGATCACATCGTCGCTGCGGCCGACGAACCACCAGTAGCCGTCCTGATCGATGCTGGCCCGGTCTCCGGTATAGTAGTAGTTGTCGATAAAGACCCCGGCCATCTTCTCCGGGTTGCCGATGTATTCGGTGAATAACCCGATGGCTCGCCAGCGATCGAGCCGGACGACGATATGGCCCGGTTCATCGGGGGTGGTGATCTCCTTGCCGCTGTCGTCGACCAGGGCGACGTCGTACATGAACGACGGGTGGCCGAACGAGCCTTTGCGCATCTTGCCGACCATCCACGGGGCGTTGCCGATCATCGCCGTTGACTCGGTCTGACCGTAGAAATCCCTGATTTCGGTACCGGTCATCTTTTGCCATTTGGAGATGACTTCCGGGTTGAGCGGTTCGCCGGCACCGATGGACTGGCGCAGATGGGAGAAATCGAATCCCGAGGTGTCGAGGTTGATGAAGGCACGCCACGCCGTGGGCGGGGCGCAGAAGACCGACACCTTGTGTTTGGTGAGGGCCTCCATGTAGGCCATGCCGTCCAGGGCGGTGAAGGAAAACCCGGTACCGGTGGCGCCGACGTTGAGTGGGGCGAAGAACGAACTCCAGGCCCACTTCGCCCACCCCGGTGCGCTCAGGTTGTGATGGACGTCATCGGGGCGGATACCGGCCATGACCGCCGTGGACAGGTGGCCGACCGGATAGGAAACGGCGGTGTGGCCGACCCGTTTCGGCAGGCCGGTGGTCCCGGAGGTGAAGAAACAGAACAGCAGATCGTTTGACCTGGTCTTGGCCCCGACCGCTTCAGGCGATGCTGACGCCAGGTCCTCGTAGCTGACCCAGCCCGGCTTGCTGCCCAGCACGATCTTGATCTTCGCCTGCGAACCGGTGAGCTTGAGCGCCTCATCGATCATGTCGGTAAAGGTCTCGGCAGCGATCACCGCATTGGGCGGATAGGTGCGGAAACGGAATTCCATTTCTCGCAGGGTCATGGTGGTGGCCGTCGGTACGTTGACGACGCCGCCCTTGACGCAGGCGTAGGTGGAAAACCAGGTCTCGGGGACGATCGGCACCATCATGTAGAGGTTGTCCCCTTTCTCGACACCGGCTTGGCGCAGTCGATTGAGACAGCGATTGCCGTTGGCGGCGAATTCCTTATAGGTGAATTGCCGCACCTGCTTGCTGTGGATGTCGGTCCAGATCAGTGCCGGTTTGTCGCCGCGCTCCTGCACGTGGAGTTCGTCGAAAATCTCCTGGGCCCAGTTGAAATACTCGGGCAGGGCCATTTTGTTCAGTTTGTCGAAAAAGGCTTTGGCGGCAGCCTCCTGTCGGTCGCTGTCCTCCATCATGTTCAGGTCCATGACCTCTTTGTAGAGTGTCTTCATACCCATAATCCCTCCCCGCGAATAGGTTTGCTATGAGTTGGCGGCCATAACCAGGACAGTCTTCCGAGCCGGCTACTACCGAGCGCTCGATCGGTTCTATAAGATAATAATCGGTGATGTTTGTCAAAGATTATTTTGATTGGAGCGGCGTTTCGTTACGGATGCCGAACCACCGGCTGCACGGGGGGTTGGGCCTCGCGCCGCCGGGGTGGTGAAGTTTTTTCCGGCCGCCGCCGGATTCCCATCACGGGGTTACTGGCCGGTGCGAAGCTTTTCCCAATATTGCTGGTAGATCGGCAGGGCCTCACCGACGTCGGTCTGGAACTCGCCGTTGTCGACGATCTGGGCGTCGGGGAAAATGATCGGACTGGTGCGGACCTCTTTGTCGAGCAGGGGCAGGGCGCTGAGGACCGGGGTGGCGTAACCGTTTTCCTCGACACAGGCCTTGGCCACGTCGGGTCGCAACATGAAGTTGATAAAGGCATGAGCATTTTTGACGTTTCGCGCGCCCTTCGGAATAACGAAGCTGTCCACCCAGAAGGCGGCCCCTTCCCGTGGGTACACATAGGAGATGGACGGGTTTTCCTGTTGCGCCATCCAGGCCTCACCATTCCAGATCATGCCGATGCTGACCTCGCCGGCCAGGTAGGGCAGGCGAGGCGAATCACTGTTGAAGAGCAGGACGTTGGGCATCAGGTCCCGCAGCAGCTGGTAGGCTTCCTCGATTTCTTTTTGATCCCGGGTGTTTGCCGAGTATCCTTTCATTTTCAAAGCCATGTGGAAGACTTCTCGCATGTCGTCCTGGAGCAGCAGGCGGCCTTTGAACTCCGGTTTCCATAAATCGGACCAGGAGGTGATGGTATCGGCCGGGATCTCGGCGGTGTTGATACCGATACCGGTGGACCCCCACATGTAGGGGATGGAATAGGTGTTGTCGGGATCGAAGGGCCGATCGAGCAGGGTCGGGTCGAGGTCCTGCATCTGGGGCAGCAGGGAATGGTCGAGCGGCAGCAGCATCCCTTCCCGGCCCATCTTGTTGACGTAATAGGTGGACGGCACCGCCAGATCGTACCCGTCGCCGCTGACCAGTTTCAGTTTGGCGTACATGGTCTCGTTGCTGTCGTAGGTGGAGTAGACCACCTCGATGCCCGTTTCCTTGGTGAATTGTTCGAGAACGGATTGCGGGATGTATTCGGTCCAATTGTAGACGTAGACTTTTTCAGCCGCTCCGACGGGCACGGCGAAGAACAGGGTCAGGATGGCGAACCGCCAGAGCAGATGGTGTTTACCGTGCATGTTCTTTCTCCTTCAATAAAAGCTGACTGATGACGACCAATACCAGGGACAGGGCAACCATCAGGGTCGAGAGCGCGTTGACCTCCGGTTTCACCCCGACCTTGACCATCGAAAAAATTTTCAACGGCAATACGTCGAAAGACGGGCCGGTGAGAAACGAACTGACAATAACATCATCGAGCGACAGGGTAAAGGAGAGTAACCAACTGGCAATCAGGGCCGGGCTCAGCAAAGGCAGAACGACCCGGCGAATCACCTGACTCTCCGAGGCGCCCAGATCCCGGGCGGCATCCAACAGAAACGGGTCGAACCCCTGGAGCCGGGCGGTGACGGTCATGGTGGTGAAGGGCAGACAAAAAGTGATATGGGCCAGCAGCAGCGACCAGAAACCGAGCGACACGCCGAGCATGACGAAGAGTACGAGCAGGGCGATGGCGAGGATGATATCCGGCGCCATCATCAGTGTCATCAGGGTACCCTGCAGCACGCGGCGGCCGGTAAATCGATAGAAGGTGAAGCCGATGGCGGCCAGGGCGCCGATTACGGTGGCCACGGTGGCAGCGCAGAAGGCCACGGCCAACGAGTTTTTGGCGGCCTCCATCAGCCCGGGGTTGTTCCACATGGCGACGAACCACTGCAGGGTGAAGCCGTCCCAGCTCAGACCGTAGCGATTGGCATTGAAGGCGTTGCCTACCAGGATGGTGATCGGCACATAGAGATAGGCGAAAATGAGGGTGAAAAAGAGCCAGCGCACGATTCTCATGGGGCATGACTCCTCTGCGCGAGCTTGCGTAGGACCAATCCGTAGGCGGCGAGCATCAGGGTCATCATGATAATCAGCGCGACGCTGGTGGCGGAGCCGAGCGGCCAGTTGCGGGCGTTGAGGAATTGCTGATGAATCAGATTGCCGACCAGCAGCTGGCGGGCGCCGCCGAGCAGCGAGGCGACGTAGAACAGACCCATGGTGGGTACGAAGACCATGATGCAGCCGGCCAGCACTCCGGGCCAGGTGAGCGGCCAGACGACACGACGGAAGGTGGCGAGAAACCCGGCGCCGAGATCGCGCGCCGCCTCGACGAGCCGATAGTCGAATTTCTCCATGTTGGCATAGAGCGGCAGGATCATGAAGGGCAGCATCAGGTAGAAGAGCCCGAGGATCACGGCGGTGTCGGTGTAGAGCAGCCTGATCGGCTGATCGATCAGGCCGGTCTGCAGCAGCAGGGTGTTCAGCAGTCCCTGGGTGCCGAGGACCATGCGGATGGCGTAGGTCCGCACCAGCGAGTTGGTCCAGAACGGGATCATCAGCAGGATCAGGACCAGCAGGCGGGAACGGCGATCGAGCCGGGCGGTCAGCCAGGCGAAAGGATAGCCGATGACCAGGCAGCAGGCGGTGGTGATCAGAGCCAGGCGGACCGAACGCAGCAGCACCTCGAGATAGCCGGGGTCGATCAGCTGGCGGTAAGCGTCCAGTGACAGACGGAGAACGAAGAAGGCTTCGGGATCCTGGCCGAGAAAGCTGGAGACGACGAGCAGCAACAGGGGCAAGACCCCGAAGAGCACGAGCCAGCTGCCGATCATGGCGATGATCAGGCTTCTTGTCCTACTCTTCATCGGGCAGCACCACTTCCCAGCCGTGGACCCAGGAGACTTCGACTTTTTCGCCGATCCGGTAGTCGAAGTCAGGATCGTCCTCGTCGAAAAATTCGCAGGCGCGGACCACCGGTCCGGCGTCCAGTTGAATGGTGGTGTCGAGGGTGGCGCCGCGATAGCTGCGTTCGATAATGGTGCCCGCCAGCTGCGGCATGCCGGCCCGGATATCGCCGGTCAGACGCAGGTCCTCGGGCCGCAGCAGGATTTGCACGCCGCTGCCCGGAGCCAGCTCGTGCTCGGTGCGGGCCGAGGTGCGCTGACCGAACAGCCGGACCCGGACATGGCGGTCGTCGATCCGTTCCTCGACCGTGGCCGGCAGGAGGTTGATGTCGCCGATGAAGCGGGCCACGTAAAGGTTGTTCGGTTCTTCGTAGACTTCGCGGGGCGTGCCGATCTGAGCGATGCGGCCGTTGCGCATGACCACCACCCGGTCGGACATGGAGAGCGCTTCTTCCTGGTCGTGGGTGACCAGGATGAAGGTGATGTTCATCTCCCGTTGCAGCCGCTTCAACTCGATCTGCATCTCTCTGCGCAGCCGGGCGTCAAGGGCCGACAACGGCTCGTCCAGGAGGAGTACGCGCGGCCGGTTGATGATCGCCCG
>JAUVWB010000110.1 GCA_030604345.1 Desulfofustis sp.
CAGCATCTATCCCGACCGACCGGTACTGAGCCCCACCGACCTGCGCGTCGACATCCTTGCTCAGGTTGATCAACCACCGGCGGCAACAACCGGTGAACCGGAAGAAGAGGTCATCAGCGAAGAGGCGCAAGCCAAAATCATCGCCCTGTGGAAGAGCTGGGACGCCATGCTCGTCCACCTCATCGACCGGCTATCCGAAAAACCACTGAGCCTGACGGATCGGCACTTGCTGCTCGACAGCATGCTGACGGTCCGTTACGAATTCGAGGATGCGCTGACCAACAATCATCTGACCGACCGATTCGTCAGGGACCAGTTCATGCAGACCTGGCAGGTGCTCCGCCCCCTCTTCAGGCGCCATCTCGATCCGGGTGACAGCAATAGCCTGCTTGGCTACCTCAGTTTTTTCACCGCCGCCGACGCCCTGTCGGGAATCGACCAGATCGGTCCGCTGCTCGGTGTTGAGATCAGCCGTGCCGGCTTTTATCGGCTGGCCCATATGTTGAGCAACGAGACATTGGATGAAGGCGATGCTGTCGACCCGCGCCTGCGTCGGGTCCTCGGCCTTGTAGACACGCTGCCGGTGCCGCTCGCACCACCGGCAACGGCCGAACCTGATCAGCCGCTCCCCACCGATCCGGCCCCCGAGCCCCCACCCTCTGAATCACCCGACGCATCATGGCTCCGGCACGGGGCCGACCTGCTGCAGCGGACAACAGCCCTCCTGTTCGCCATACGCCCCGCCCATGCCGCTCTGCCGGGCATGAACGAAATCCGCGAATGGACAGCCGGCATCGTCAGCGCCGACCAGCTGCTGCCGAAAGTGCACAAAGTCGTACAGGAAGCAACCCGATCCCAGCAGGGCAAGATAACACTGGCAAACCTTGGCCCCGACTGGTTCTCCCGGATGATGCATGCCACCGCCTGGCAGGAAAGCTGCTTTCGCCAGTTTGTGGTGAAGGACAACAAGATCGTCTACCTGCTCTCCTACAATAACACGTCGGTCGGTATCATGCAGATTAACGAGAAGGTCTGGCGAGGTATCTACGACATGCAGGAATTGCGGTGGAATATTCGCTACAACAGCCTGGCCGGAGCGGAGATCCTGAGCCTTTATCTCAACCGGTACATCGCTCCCAAACGCACCGTCTTCTCCGGTGAGGGCGGGGGCGATGAACGGTTTCTGGCCGGCTGGCTTTACTCGCTCTACAACGGTGGACCCAGCCAACTCGATAAATTTCCAGCCCGCTACACAGCCAACAAGCTCTACCGAAGCGACGAGCTTTTCCTGGGAAAATTCGACAAGACCAACGGCTCGTCGTGGCTGACCACTGTGGATTGCCTGCCTGCCTTGTGAACTAGAATAATTCCTGCCACTCATTTTTTCATTCCCAACAACCCCATGAACTATTTCGGCGAAGCCATCGCGCTGACCACCGTTCTTTGCTGGACCATCAGTATCCAGTGTTTCGAAGTCGCCTCGCGACGAGTGGGGGCCACTCCGGTGAACATCATTCGCCTGAGCGTCGCCCTGCTGCTCTTTTCGGTGTTCCTCCTGGCGCGCGACGGCTCTCCCCTGCCCACCGGCTTTCCACTGTCCGCCTGGGTGCTGCTTAGCCTTTCCGGCATCGTCGGGTTCTTCATCGGCGACATCTTTTTATTCAAAGCGCTCGTTGAACTTGGGCCTCGCCTGACCATGCTGCTGCACAGCCTGGCCGCCCCGTCGGCCGCCGTTATCGGCTGGCTGCTGCTGGACGAGAGCTATCTCCCTCATCAGTGGCTCGGTATTCTCGTCACCCTGATCGGCGTCTGTCTGGTCATCATGGAGCGGGCGCCCCGCGCCGTACCGATCGGTCGCCGTCAGGCCCGGGCCGTCACCGCCATCGGCATCGCCTACGGACTCGGGGCCATGCTCGGCCAGGCGGGCGGCTACATCCTGAGCAAGGCCGGTATGCATACCGAAACCGACTATTTGGACGCCTTCAGCGCCACCCAGATCAGGGCCATTGCCGCCTTTCTTTGTTTCGCTCTCTATTTTACCGTCAGCCGACGCTGGTCTCTGGTCAGATCCGCTCTCGCCGACAGCCATGCGGTGGCGTTTACCAGCACCGGCGCCCTGGTCGGCCCCTTTCTCGGCGTCTCGCTGTCCCTGCTGTCCCTGCACTATCTGGCAACCGGTGTCGCCGCCACCTTCCTGTCACTGGTGCCGATCGCCATTATTCCTTTCTCCTACTTTCTTTATCGGGAGCATGTTTCACTCCGCGCCATCGTCGGAACCATCACCGCCATCTTCGGCATCTACCTGCTCATGTCCTGACCAGTCGGCAGAGCGCCTGTCACCATTCGGATACGACGATGCGGAACGGAATCGTTATGAATCGATTAAAATATCATTTCCGTTTCCTCAAAAATATGGCATATTACGTTTTGGTTTTTGGTAGTTCGTCCGACAAAAAGGACGAAAACAAGCCGAATCCTCGAACCGACCGAGCAACCGTGTCGGCACGGTGAGTGGCGAGAGATTCGGCAAACACAGAGACCATAACCCCAACGTTTACAATTTCCCGGCTCAAACCGTCGCCGCCACCGACCACGAACCAGGACCGGTAATCGGCCCTTCGCTCCGGAACTCTCCGGGTTTTCCCTATGACCAGAATAAATGTCTTGATCTGCATCGCTGTTGCGATTGTATCCACCAGTTGCTGGGCTCTGTTGAATCGTCCCGAGATTGAACCGGCCTGGCCGGAGCGGATCCAGGGTTTTTCCTTCTCACCGATGCGCCCCTGGAACGACCCGGCCAAACAGGACCTGCCGAGCGAAAGTGAAATCGACGCCGACCTGCAGATGCTTGCCGGAAAAACCAACGCCATCAGGGTTTATTCGGTGGCCGGCAGCCAACAACATGTGCCCTTTCTCGCCAGGCAATACGGGCTCAATGTCACCCTCGGCGCCTGGATCGGGCCGGATCTCGAGGCCAACGAGGAACAGATCGAGACCGTCATCAGGCTGGCGCAACAATATTACCAGAACGTCATCCGGGTCATCATCGGCAACGAGGCACTGCTCCGTGAGGAGGTGACCATCGACCAGCTGCAGGCCTATCTTGACCGGGTCCGCGATGCCCTCGATATCCCGGTCAGTACCGCAGAGCCCTGGCATATCTGGGACACAAATCGAGAGCTGGCCGACCACGTGGACTTTATCGCCACGCACATTCTTCCCTATTGGGAAGGCATCCACGTGGACCACGCCGTCGATTACGTGATTGACCGCTACGAGTATCTCAGCGGCACCTTCCCTGGGAAGGACATTGTCATTGCCGAGGTGGGCTGGCCGAGCAACGGCCGGATTCGCCAGGATGCGGTGGCCTCGGTGGCCAATCAGGCCGCATTCCTGCGCCGATTCCTGCACCAGGCCGAAGAACTGGGATACGTCTACTACATAATGGAAGCCTTCGATCAACCGTGGAAACGAACCCTCGAAGGTGCGGTCGGGGCCTACTGGGGAGTCTTCGACGCCGATCGTCGGGCAAAATTCCCGTTTACCTCACCCATCGTCAACGTGCCCAGATGGCACCTGCTCGCCGGCATTTCGGTGCTGCTCGCATTGGTCGTCTCCGGGTTGCTGCTGATCGACAGCCAAAGACTCAGCAAACGGGGCCGCAGCTTTCTCGCCATAATCGCCTTTTTTGCCGCCAGTTGCACCGTCTGGATTGTCTATAGTTACTCCCGGCAATACATGACCGTCTCCTCGCTGATTATCGGGATACTGCTGATCGTCGGCCTGACCGGTGTCTTGCTGGTGCTGCTGGCCGAGGCCCATGAATGGGCCGAGGCCTTATGGGGATCGGTGGGCCGGAGATCCGACCAGCCGGTCGCTGCCGGCGATGGCCCTCCAGCCAAGGTCTCCATCCATGTACCCGCTTACAACGAGCCGCCGGAGATGCTGATCGAGACCCTCAACGCGTTGGCCAACCTGGATTATCCGGACTTCGAAGTCATCGTTATGGATAACAACACCAGGGACCCGGAGGTCTGGCAGCCGGTGGCCGCCCATTGCCGGACCCTCGGAGAGCGCTTTCGGTTTTTCCATGAGGACCGTTTGCCGGGCTTCAAAGCTGGCGCCCTCAATTACGCCTTGGCCAGGACCGCCCCCGACGTCACCGTCGTGGCGGTGATCGACAGTGACTATGTGGTTGATCGGCACTGGTTGCGTGATCTGGTTCCCCACTTCAACCGGCCGCACGTGGCCATCGTCCAGGCCCCTCAGGATTACCGGGATGACCGGGAGAACCTGTTCAAATCCATGTGTTTTGCCGAGTACCGTGGTTTTTTCTGCATCGGCATGGTGACCCGTAACGAACGGAATGCCATCATTCAGCACGGCACCATGACCATGGTACGCAGAACGGTTCTTGAAGATATCGGCGGATGGGCCCAGTGGTGCATCACCGAAGACGCCGAACTCGGTTTACGCATTTTCGAACGCGGTTATGAAGCAGTTTACGTCCCACAGAGTTATGGCAAGGGGCTCATGCCGGACAATTTCGTCGATTTCAAAAAACAGCGATATCGCTGGGCCTACGGCGCCATTCAGATCATGCGTCACCACGCCCGGGCTCTGTTCCAGCCGCATTGCAGCCGGCTCTCTCACGGCCAACGGTACCATTTTCTGGCTGGCTGGCTGCCTTGGCTGGCCGACAGCGTCAATCTGCTGTTCACCCTGGCAGCACTCTGCTGGTCGGTACTGATGATCCATTCGCCCGCTCGCTTCGAACCGCCGCTGATCCTTATCTCACTGATTCCCATCTCTTTTTTCATCTTCAAGCTGGCCAAGATGTTTTATCTCTACCAGCGCCGGGTCGATGCCTCACTGACCAAGACCTTGGCTTCTGCGGTCGCCGGCCTGTCGCTTACCCATACCATCGCCAAGGCAGTTCTTTTCGGCTTCGTCACTAGGAACCTGCCGTTCTTCCGTACCCCGAAAAAGGCCGGCTGCTCCACCTTCCGCTATGCACTGCAAGCGGCCCGCGAGGAAGGCCTGATGGCCATCGCCTTGCTGTTGGCCATCCACGGCATCATCGTCGCCCAAGGCACCCAATCGCCTGATTTGAAGTTCTGGGCAGTGGTCCTGCTGATCCAGGCCGTTCCCTATCTCGCCGCCGTGGCCGTCTCTTTCATCGCCACCGGCAGGTCCATACCGAAACCGCTGCTGGAGGGTTTTTCCGAACCTCTCTCCGGCGATTCCCAGGTATTGGCCAAACAGGCCTATACCCCGTTGCACCGGGAGTCGACCCATAAGGCATAGCCCCCCCATGAATGCGCCAACTAAAACCAGTCCGGGCCGGCAAGCGCGAGCTGTACTGCCAGCACTCCGGCCCGCCTGGCTGTGGCTGCTTGCCCCGTTGCTGCTGCCTCTCTTCTGGCGACTCTGGGACAACGGCCTGAATCAACCCGCCGGCATGGTCTCCGATCTCGCCACGGCAGGTGCCTGCTTCCTGCTCTGCTGGTATGCACCACGACCATTGCGCAGCCTGCTGCTGCTTTGCTGGCTTACCTTCCAAATCAGTGCCGCGGAGTTGGCAGGAGCGGTACAACGGTTACCCAGCTGGCAGGATGGAGCCTACCTCTTCGACCCTTCCTTTGTTCGCAACAGCCTCGACGGATTTCATCTCTTCGCACCCTGGTTTGCTGCCGTCATGAGTGTGGCGACCGTGGTCGCCATGGTCGCACCGCGACCTCGCTGTTCCGTCAAACCCCTGCTGATCGGCCTGCTTTCGTTGCCACTGCTGTTAGCCCTGCACGGCTCCATCACCGCCAGACAACCGGACCAGAGCACCCTGGCCCGCTATCAGGCGCTACACTGGCTCATCGCCGATGCCCTGGCCGGGAACGACTGGGGCAAAGCTGATGCGTCGGCGGTCGTTTTACCGGCTTCCCTCAGGCGAGCTGATCTGGCCGGTCAACCACTGCTAGTCACCGACACGCCAACGCAACACCGCCCCAACGTGCTGCTGGTAGTGCTTGAAGGGGTGCCCGGCATCTTTCTGCCTGATATCCGCCGGCTTGTCGGAGAGCCGACACCCGCCTTGGAAATGAAAG
>JAUVWB010000315.1 GCA_030604345.1 Desulfofustis sp.
CGTCTGGGCAGCCACCTGGCCCGGGCGATGTCGGGCATCTGCAGCATGCAATGGGCGTAGAGGTGGTTCGGATCGCTGAACAGCGGCAAGGAAACCACTGCCGGCGACAGGTGGGAAAGACCGGCCAACACCTCCGCGAACAGGGGGAGATGGGCGGCCAGGGCGAGGGCCTTGCTGCCCAGCCGCTGGAAGAACCGCTCCTGCAGGGACAGGGGTTCAATCAGCGTGGTGACCCGGTAATCGGTGAGACCGGCGCGGGCGGCGGCGGCGTGCACGGTCTGCTCCAGGGAGCCGAGCGAGTCGACCAGATCCAGCTCCTGGGCGACTCGGCCGGAATAGACACGGCCCTGCGCCAGTTGTTCCACCCTTTGCGGGTTCAGGTTTCGCCCTTCGGCGACGATGGTACGGAAGGTCTTGTAGCCATGTTCCAGGGTAAGCTGAATGGCTTCCTTGAGCTCCGGCGCCAGCGGTTGACTCAGATCGAGACCGACGGCCAGGTTGGCGGTGCCGACACCGTCGCGGCGGACGCCGGCGGCGGACAAGGCCTGTTCGAAGGTCGGCACGGCCATGAAAATGCCGATGGAACCGGTGATGGTGCTCGGCGCCGCCCAGATCTCGTCGGCATTGGCGGCAATCCAATAGGCTCCGGAGGCGGCCACGCCACCCATCGAAACCAGCACCGGCTTACCGCTTTGCCGGACCTGAAGGATTTCCTGTCTGATCACCTCCGAGGCGAAAGCGGAGCCGCCGCCGCTGTCGATGCGCAGCACGACGGCTTTGATCGAGGGAGTGGCGCGGGCCTGGCGCAGCAAGGAGATGATCGACTCCGCGCCGATTGTTCCCGGGCCGCTGTGGCCTGGCATGATTGTACCCTGGGCCACGATCAGGGCGATGGCGTCTTGATCCCCGGTGTTTTCCTGATAGGACCGGTCGACCCCTTTGAGATAGGTAGACAGGGAGACGGTGCGCACCGTGCCGTCAGAATTCGTCGCCGCCAGCGTCCCGAGGTATCGTTCGATCTCGTGGCGGGGCTGAACCTGGTCAACCAGCCCGCTGTCCTTGGCGAGACGGGCCAGGTCGCCGTCAGCCTGGCGCAGGTTGGCGGGTATTTTGTTGATATAGGCATTGAGCCCTTCCGGGGTCAGTTGCCGCTGGGCGGCTACGGTTGCAACGTACTGCTGCCACAGCTCGCCGAGCCACTCGCGTGATTGGCTGCGGTCCTCGGCAGACATGGAACTCCTGGTCAACGGTTCGGTGGCGGATTTGTAATCGCCCACCTGGAAGACATGGAAATTGATCTTGAGTTTAGCCAGCAGTTCCTGGAAATAGAAGCGATAGAGGCCGAAACCGTGCAAGTTGAAGCCGCCCATGGGGTTGAGAAAAATGGTGTCGGCATGGGCGGCCAGGAAGTACTGGTCCTGGTCATAGTAGTCCTCTACAGCCACCACCGGCTTGCCGCTCTGCTTGAAGCGGACCAGGGCCGAGCCGATTTCCTGGAGCTGGTTGAGCCCGGCCCCGCCCATCGGCTGCAGATCGAGCACCACGGCCCTGATGGCCTCGTCGTCACGAGCCTGATCAAGAGCGTCGAGAATGTCTTGGAGCAGTGTCTCCCGCGGCTCCTCGGAAAAACCGAGCAGATCCGAGAGGTAGCCGTCGATCGAGTCGTCCAGCCGGCGTTGTTCGACGATATCGCCGGAGATGGTGAGCTTGAGGATGCTGTTGAGGGGTGTGGCGGGCTCGGGGCGGGAGAGAAAAGCGATGACGACCACGGCGATCAACCCCAAGAAAAGCAGGTTGAACACGATCGTCCAGACGACCGAAATGACTTTGGCGCATCCTCTGAAGATGTTGAAGATGGCTCGCAAGAGATTTTTCATAGCGTTGGCCCGTTGCCGACCAGGTGAAAGGGGATGCGGATCACTTCCCTCATCCGGCTGGGGCAAGTGACGTTCAGCCGGTGGGCATATTCCGGTTATCAGAGCAGGCGGTGCGGGTCTTGGAGTGCCTGCCAGGTTTCTTGTAATTCGCTGAGATAATAGCAACCAAAGACGGGCAAGTAAATATGGTGGCTGGAAATAGTTTTTCCTAGCTCCGGTGCGTATTAACCTGTTTTATCGTTATCACGTCGCGAGATAAACGGGAGAAGCAACTGGCGCGGGCGAGTCGTCATGCATGACGATAGGCTTGAGACGGAGATGCCGAGCAAACGCACCTTACGTTTGCCGGCCTCCGTGCGGCCAAGCAGGAAGCGGACGGCGGCAAGGAGGTGAGCCGGATCGGCCGAAGGGACGGAACCGGTCACCGACCGGGTCACGGTGGTGAAATCGGCGTAGCGCACCTTCAGGGTTACGGTCGTACCGACCAGGTGTTTGCCCTGCAGGGCGTGGCCGACCCGTTGGGCCAGCCGCGCCAGGATGGTGTCGATCCGATCCGGGTCTTTGGTGTCGTGTTCCAGCGTGGTCTCGGCGCCGATGGATTTCCTCTCCCGTTCCGGTTGGACCGGTCGATCATCACGTCCCCGGACGATATGGTAGAGAAAGATGCCCTGTTTGCCGAAACGCTCGGATAGCTCCGCCAGCGATAGTTTGAGCAGGTCGGCCCCGCAGCAAATACCCTGTTGGCGCATCCGCCGCTCGGTAACGGCGCCGACCCCGAAAAACGAACCGATGGGCAGGGTGGCCAGAAACGAAGCGGCCATCTCCGGCCGGATGACGCTGAGGCCGTCTGGTTTATTGAGATCCGAAGCGATCTTGGCGATAAACTTGTTGAACGATACCCCGGCCGAAGCGGTAAGGCCGGTCTCTTCGCGGATCTGGCGGCGGATCTGTTCGGCCAGCATGGTGGCGGAAGGTTCGTGCCGCTTATTGACGGTCACGTCGAGGAACGCCTCGTCGAGCGAGAGCGGCTCGACCAGATCGGTGTAGGAGCGAAAAATGGTCATGATCCGCGTCGATACCTCGCAGTAC
>JAUVWB010000284.1 GCA_030604345.1 Desulfofustis sp.
CCAGCCTCTTGCTGCCGTTGACCTTGCCGCCGGACATCCCACTCTGGCAGGTGGCGGTCGGGGTCAGTTTCGGCGTGATCTGTGCCAAGGAGGTCTTCGGCGGGGTCGGCAAAAATTTCATGAACCCGGCTCTCGCCTCCCGTGCCTTTATCTACTTCGCCTACCCGGCCGAGATGTCGGGGGATCGGGTCTGGGTCGCCGTCGACGGCGTCAGCAGCGCCACACCACTGGGCATCATCGCCCAGGGCTCGCTCGCCGACCCGCTCGGCGGGCTCGACGTCAGCTGGATGCAGGCCTTTCTCGGCACCATTCCCGGCTCCATGGGCGAGACCTCGGCCCTGGCCTGCCTACTCGGCGCTGCCGTGCTGCTGATCACCGGCATCGGTTCCTGGCGGATCATGCTGTCGATGGTCATCGGCGCCGTGGCCACCGTCTGGCTGCTCCAGCTACTGCCCAACCCGCCCAGCGCGCTGTACGGCGTACCGGCCCACTGGCATCTGGTCCTCGGCGGTTTCGCCTTCGGCCTGGTGTTCATGGCTACCGACCCGGTATCGGCGGCGCAGACCAGTGCCGGCCAATGGTTTTACGGGCTGCTCATCGGTTTCCTGTCGATCTTGATCAGGGTGGCCAACCCGGCCTACCCGGAAGGAGTCATGTTGGCCATCCTGATGGGCAACGTCTTCGCGCCACTCATTGACTATATCGTGTTGCGGCTCAACGTCAAAAGAAGGGTGCTCCGCCATGGCTGAAGAACATCCCCTGAAACCATTTTACTCGGTCCTCGTCCTGGCCTTCGCCTGTTCGACGCTGGTGGCGCTGGCCGCGGTCGGCCTCCAGCCATACCAGCAGGCCAACCGCAGTCTCGATCAGAAAAAGAACATCCTGGTGGCGGCCGGCCTTTTCCACGATGAACTGCCGATCAGCGAGCAATTCAAGACCATCGAACCCCGACTCGTGGAGCTGGCCACCGGACGCTTCGTCGACCCGCCGGATATCGACCCGGAGACCTACGACCAGAGAGCCGCCGCACTGTCCGATGATACCGGGCGGGCCCTGGCACGGGAGAATGACCCGGCTGGGATCAGGCGGCTGGAGGATTATTCGCTGATCTACCTGGTTCGCCAGAACGGCGCCATCAACCAGGTGGTCCTGCCGGTACGCGGCAAGGGGCTCTGGTCCACCATGCATGCCTATGTGGCGATCGATGCCGACCTCAACACAATCAACGGCATTTCCTTTTACGAGCACGGTGAGACGCCGGGGCTGGGCGGCGAGGTGGAAAACCCGCGCTGGCAGAAACTCTGGCAGGGCAAGCAGCTCTTCGACAGCGACGGCGCCCTCGCCTTCACCGTGCGCAAGCCGAGTCCCGGCAGCGACCCGGCGACCCAACGCCACCAGGTCGACGGCCTGTCCGGCGCGACGCTGACCTCGGACGGTGTCGATCGCCTGATGCAGTTCTGGTTCGGCGAACACGGATTCAAACCGTTTTTTGAACAGGTGAGAAAACAGGGAGGATTCAATGGCTGAGACACCCCGGGAACTGCTGTTTCGCTCCATTTTCAGGCGTAATCCCATCGCCCTGCTGGTGCTCGGTATCTGCTCGGCGTTGGCGGTCACCGGCCAGATGGCCACCGCGTTCGTCATGTCCATCTGCGTGACACTGGTCGTCGCCTTCTCCAGCCTGACCATATCCATCGTCCGTTACCAGATCCCCAACACGGTTCGCATCGGCATCCAGATCATGGTGATCGCCACCCTGGTCATCATCATCGACCAGATTCTCAAGGCATTCTTTTTCGAACTCTCCAAGCAGCTGTCGATCTTTGTCGGGCTGATCATCACCAACTGCATCGTCATGGGCCGGGCGGAGGGTTTCGCCATGTCCAACCCGCCGATACCGAGCTTCATCGACGGTATCGGCAACGGTCTCGGCTACGGTTTTATCCTGATGAGCGTCGCCTTTGTCCGTGAGTTGTTCGGCTCCGGCTCCTTGTTCGGTTTCGAGATCCTGACGCTGACCACCAACGGCGGCTGGTACGTGCCGAACGGCATGCTCGTCCTGCCGGCCAGCGGGTTCTTTCTGATCGCGCTGATCATCTGGATTCTGCGAACCATCGATCCGTCTCAGCAGGAGAAAAACTGATGCATTACGTCGATATCATCTTCCGCGCCATCTTTATCGAGAACCTGCCGCTCAGCTTTTTTCTCGGCATGTGCACGTTCCTGGCCATCTCCAAGCAAGTCAAGCCCGCCCTCGGTCTGGGGCTGGCGGTTCTGGTGCTGACCGCCATCACCGTCCCGATCAACAACCTGGTGCTCACCTATCTGCTCAAACCGGGGGCGCTGGCCTGGCTCGGACAGCCGGAGGTTGATCTGACCTTTCTCGGCCTGCTCATCTATATCGGTATGATCGCGGCCGTGGTCCAGGTCCTGGAGATGGTGCTCGATCGTTTCGTCCCGGCATTGTACAACACCTTGGGGATCTTTCTGCCGCTGTTGACAGTGAACTGCGCCATCCTCGGGGCCTCCCTGTTCATGGTGGAGCGTGATTATACTTTTCTTGAAAGCGCCGCTTACGGTTTCGGGGGTGGCGCCGGGTTCCTGCTGGCGGTCGTGGCCCTGGCCGGGATCAGGGAAAAGTGTGAATACGCCCATCCCCCCGCCGGTCTGCGCGGTCTGGGCATGACCTTTATCAGCGCCGGTCTGATGGCCCTGGCCTTCATGGGCCTGGCGGGCATGGGCGGATGAGGCGGCGGCAGGCAGACGAGCCGATCTGAACCGTATCTTCTGGAGGTTGCACGATGCAGGAAATCATTCTCGGGGTAACCGTCTTCGTGGTTATCCAGTTCATCCTCGTGAGCTTGATCGTCTTCGCCAAGAAGTCGCTGCTTCCCGGAGGAGATCTACGCATCCTGATCAATGACAAGAAGGAGCTGAAGACCAAACCCGGCGGCAAATTGCTGACGGCCCTGGCCGATCAGGGTGTCTTTCTCTCGTCGGCGTGCGGCGGCGGCGGCAGTTGCGCCCAGTGCCGGTGCATCGTCAAGGAGGGCGGCGGCGCCATCCTGCCCACCGAAGAAGGGGCGATCAGCCGCCGGGAGGCCCGGGAAGGCAATCGCATGGCCTGCCAGGTCCCGGTCAAGCGGGAGCTTTCCATCGAAGTGACCCCGGAAATGCTGGATACCAAGAAATGGCAGTGCAGCGTA
>JAUVWB010000270.1 GCA_030604345.1 Desulfofustis sp.
CATTGTCGCCATCCCCAGCGCCATCAAGGTGTTTTCGTGGGTTTCCACCATGTACAAGGGCTCCATCCTGATGACGCCGCCGCTGCTGCTGGCCCTGATCTTCATCTACCTCTTTTCCGTCGGCGGCCTGACCGGTCTGGTATTGGGCGCCGCCGGCACCAACATTCACGTGCACGATACCCAGTTTGTCGTGGCCCACTTTCACTTCACCATGTTCGGCGGCACCGGCTTCGCCTTTTTCGCCGCCCTGCATTTCTGGTGGCCGAAGATGTTCGGCGTCATGTATCATTTCGGCCGGGCCTACCTGGGGGCGTCGCTGGCCGCCATCGGCTTCATCTTCCACTACGTGCCCATGTTCATCCTCGGCATGCAGGGTATGCCGAGGCGGTACTACGATTACCTGCCCCAGTTCGAGACCGGCAATTTCCTCGCCGGCTTCGGCGGCTTCCTGCTGGTCTTCGGCATCCTGCTGATGTTTGTCAACCTGTGGATGAGTCTGATCGGCCGCTGGCGACAACCGGCCGAGGCCGATCCCTGGGGTGGCACCACGCTGGAGTGGGCGGTTCCGTCACCGCCGCCGGTGCACAATTTTCTTCAGGAGCCGCGGGTTCTCGACTATCCTTATGATTTCTCCGAAGTGCTGGCCAGAGCGGCGGCCAAGGACAAAAAGGACTGAGCCATGGAGCGTGCTGTCGATAAGACCGGGATCAAGATCGGCATGTGGATCTTCCTCTACTCGGAGATCATCCTCTTTGGCGGCCTGTTCGTCCTCTATGCCGTCTACTTCCATAATTTCCCCGGAGATTTTGCCGTTGCCGGGGAGGAACTCAACCGCATATTCGGCACGCTCAACACCGTCGTGCTGCTGGTCAGCAGTTTTACCGTGGCCGCCTCGATCACCGCGGTACAGCGGCGCCGGACCGGCCAGGCCGTCGGTCTGCTCCTGTTTTCCCTCGGTTGCGGGCTGGTCTTTCTGATCAACAAATATTTCGAATGGGGCGCCAAGTTCGAGCACGGGCTCTACCCGAACTCGGACAGGTTGTTTGAGGCCGATCCGGGCTTTGCCATCTTTTTCGGTTTGTACTACACCATTACCGGCCTGCACGGCCTGCATGTGATCATCGGCATGGTGTTGTTGACGGTCTCGCTGGTCATGGTGCTCCGGGGGCGAGTCGACCACCAACGCTATGCGCTGCTGGAAAACAGCGGGCTCTATTGGCATCTGGTGGATTTGATCTGGATTTACGTCTTTCCCCTGTTTTATCTGGTTCTGTAAGAGGGAGTGATGATGGAAGAACAAGAACAGGCCCATCAGCTGAGCTATCGATTCCTGGCCCTGATATTGGGCGGTCTGCTGGTGCTGACCGGGATAACGGTGGCCGTCTCCTATGTCGACTGGGGGTTTTTGAACGTGCCGATCAGCCTCTTTGTCGCCTCCAGCAAGGCCACGCTGGTACTGCTGTTTTTCATGCACATCAAATATGAGGGGATGGCGATCAAGGTGTCCTTTATCAGCACCGTGCTGGTTCTCGCCAGCATGATCAGTTTCACGTTCTGGGACGTGGCGTTTCGCTAAAATCTGGAGAGAGCGGTGAACATGGATCCCGTCAGAGGCGTAGACCTGGCATTCTGGTACATACTCGGTATCTCGATCATCCTGTTGATCGGCATTACCGTGGTGATGATTGCCTTTGTCATCATCTACCGGCGCAGCCGCCATCCGGTGCCGGTCGATATCCGGGACAACCTCAACCTCGAGGTGGTCTGGACGGTGTTGCCGACGCTGATCGCACTGACCATGTTCTGGGTGGGCTGGCAATCGTACCTGGGGTTACGTCAGGTCCCCGATGATGCGCTCGAGATCGACGTGGCGGGACAGATGTTTTCCTGGATCTTCGTCTACCCCAACGATAAGGAAACGGAAAACCTGCTGGTGGTGCCGCAGGGGCGTGCCGTCAAGTTGAACATCTCCTCCTGGGACGTGCTGCACAGCTTCTATATTCCGTCCTACCGGATCAAAGTCGACGCCGTCCGGGGCATGGATACGTATGCCTGGTTCTTTGCCGACAAGGCCGGCGAATACGACATCCTGTGCACCGAGTACTGCGGTCTCGGGCATGCCGAGATGTTGGCCAAGCTGCGTATTGTCCCGGAAGCCGAATACCAGAGCTGGCTCGAGGAAGAATGATGGAGCGCCGAGCGACAGCGCTGAGCACTTCGTCCGGATCGAGCGGCGTTGCGCTGCTCGTTCGTTTGCTGCAGGTGGCCAAACTGCCCTTGTGCTCGGCGGTCGCTGCCTCGGCCCTGGTCGGTTTGGTGCTGGCCGGCGGCCGATTGGACAGCCGCGCCGCCGCTCTTTTTTTCTCCGTGCTGCTGCTGGCCGGCGGTGCTGCGGCCCTCAACAACTGCCAGGATCAGGTCTATGATCGGTTCTTCGGACGCACCCGAGAGCGGCCGGTGGCCCGCGGTGACCTGCCGGTCTCCGTGGCTCTGGTGATGGCAGCCTTGCTCTTTGTTGCCGGTGCGGCGGTGCTGGTGATGGTTACCCGCTCCCTGACCCCGCTGCTGGTGTCGCTGCTGGTGGTGGTCCTCTACAACGGCATCTACACCAGATTGAAACAAAAGACCAGTTGGGCCCTGCTGCCTGGCGCAATTTGCGGGGCGTTGCCACCCCTGATCGGTTGGCTGGCCGGGGGCGGGGAGCAGGGCGGTTGTGGGCTGGTGCTGGTCATGGTCTTCATGGCCGTCTGGCAGGTACCGCATTTCTGGCTGGTACTGCTCGACCACCGCAACGATTACCGCCAGGCGCCCTATCCGAGCCTGGCCGACGAGCTGTCTCTGCCGGCCTTGCATATGGTGACGTTTATCTGGGCGGCGGCCTTCATGTCTCTGGTTCATACCTTTTTTCTGATCGAAAGATCTTTGTCCTACGGGCTCGTCATGATCAACAGCATCAGCTCTCTGGTTGTGCTGACGGTGTTTGCCCGTGAATTGTTTTATCGACGGCTGCCGCGTTACCGCGTGCTGTTTCATGTGCATAACGGTTTTTTGTTGCTGCTGATGACTCTTGTTGTCACGGATAACCTGTGGCGGTAAGCGTACAACCGGGATAATCCTGATCCGTGCAGTCGGGATCGATTGAAGAGGGTGTTGGGATGGGTGGCAAGAAGAAGTGTTGCGGAAAATACGAGAAGAAAGGAAAGCATTGCGGTGGCTGCCCGTTGCTCGGCGATAAGGACACGTGCAAGGGGGACAAGAAGTATTGCAAGGACTGCAAGAGCGGTAAAAAGGGAGCGAAGAAAAAGAAGAACTGAGGGGTCAGGAGAGGAGGTGGCGGTGATTACGACGGTATCGTGGGCGTATCTGCGCAACGGTTGA
>JAUVWB010000389.1 GCA_030604345.1 Desulfofustis sp.
GGCGGGAGCGGATTGCTGGTGCTCAGTGGGCTGCGGCAGCCTGCCGCCTTGCTGCAGGTCCCGTTGAAGCTGGCGGTAGCTGCCGGCGTCTTCGTGGCGGCCTATCAGTTGAGCTTCTTCTGGGGGGTGTCGCTGACCGGTGTCGCGGTCGGAACCATGGTCGGTATCGGCTCGGCGCCGGTTTTTGCCGGTGTCATCGATACCCTCTTCATGGGCCGGAAGCCTGATCGAAAATGGTACTACGCCACTGCCTTGGCTTTGCTTGGTAGTGCGACCCTGCTCGGCAGCTCGGGCAAGATCGAGATTAACCCCCTTGGTGTCGGGTTGGCGGCGATAGCCGGGTTATCATATTCACTCTACACGCTGTTGATGAAAAAGCTGCTGGTGGACCGACCGGCCGATGCCGTCGCTACCGTGGTGTTCTTTATCGGAGCTCTGTTACTGGCACCCTTCCTGATCGGCGGTGATTTGTCCTGGATCCTGCGTCCGGCCGGCCTGGCGGTGGTTGCTCATCTCGGCCTGCTCGCCACCGCCTTGTCCTATTATCTTTTTTGTCGCGGGTTGGAGAACGTTCCCGTCGCCACGGCGGTGACTCTTACCCTTGCCGAGCCTTTCACAGCAGGAGTTCTGGGCATTCTGGTGCTGGGCGAGCGGATCGGTCCGAGCGGTCTGCTGGGCCTGACGTTGATTCTCTCCGGCCTGGTCTTGTTGGCGTTGCCGACTGGGCGACCGCTGCCCTTGGATTCGCAGCGACCGACGTGATGGATCGGCAGACCAAAGCCTATCTGTTCGCTCTGGCAGCCGTTCTTTGTTGGTCGACGGTGGCCACCGCCTTCAAGTTGAGCTTGCGCTATCTGTCGGTGGCGGAATTGCTTTTTTACGCCGCCGTCATCTCCTCCATCGTTTTGTCGCTGATCCTGATCCACCAAGGAAAATGGTCTTTAGTGCGCCAGTCCGATCGATCGGACTGGCGCCGCTCTCTGCTGCAGGGAGCACTCAACCCGTTTCTCTATTATCTGCTGGTGCTCAAGGCTTATCAGCTGTTGCCGGCGCAACAGGCACAACCGATCAATTACACGTGGGCGATAACCCTCTCCCTGTTGTCCGTTCCGCTGCTCGGGCACCGGCTTGGCCGAAAGGAACTGGTCGCCACCGCCATCAGTTATGGCGGGGTAGTGGTTATCTCCACCGAAGGCGATGTCTTGTCCCTGAGCGTCAGTCATCCTCTCGGCGTCGCCCTGGCCCTGGGCTCGACTCTTATCTGGGCCTTCTATTGGATCCTCAATGCCCGTGACCGGCGGGATCCCATCGTTGGCTTACTCGGTAACTTTCTTTGCAGTCTGCCGCTGATCGGGTTGTATCTGCTGATCACCGAAGGCTTTCGTCTCCCGCCGCTGGCTGGGTTAGCCGGAGCTCTGTATGTTGGTTGTTTGGAGATGGGGGTCGCCTACGTGGCCTGGCTGATGGCCATGAAATACACGCGCTCCACGGCTCGGGTGGCCAACCTGATCTTCATCTCGCCGTTTCTCTCCTTGGTGTTCATTCATTACCTGGTGGGGGAACGGATTCTTCCGTCTTCGTTTGTCGGCTTGGTCTTGATCGTAGTCGGTCTGCTGCTGCAATCGCTCGGCTCACGGCAGGAGGCGAATCCCCAGCAGAGTCACCGCGTTCCGTCGGCAGGTGATTGATGATCATGGCCGGCGACGGCGTGGTATGGTATCGTCTGTCATGATCAGCTCGATGGCGCCGTGCTGCGCCACCAGGGGTCTCGCCACGAAGGAAACGCTTTACCAAGGAGGTTGCCGATATGGAAGAGTTCTCGAAAGCGCAACGGGCCCGGGCCGCCATAGCTGCGTTCAAGACCCTGTCCGACGCCTTGATCCTGACCGGCTCCTACCAGCCTTCGGGGACTACCGGTCGAAAGCTTGAGGAGGCGCTGCGCCAATTCAGCCCGGAGATTTACGGGTCGATGACCGATTCGCGGATCGTTGAACTGAAGGGGCTTGAGTATGTTATTGACCGGCTGCCGCGGGGCATCGAGGCCTGCAACAAGATCGTACTGACCGCCCAGGAGGATCTGGACGGGACGTCATTTGAAGAAATCCGCCCCCTGAAACGACGCCGTCTCTCCTATGTGGTTTCCAGCAAGGAAATCTGTTTTGTCATCACTAAAGGGA
>JAUVWB010000397.1 GCA_030604345.1 Desulfofustis sp.
CACTCCATCATTATTCCCTTCCATCTTGACACATGGACAGTTCCTCAAGAAGAACTTCGCCTCATTGCATAAGGTCATTTGCGAACAATAGATTTTGGGTTACATGAGTCCACAGACCGGTCTTACCTTTCACACTTGACCTCTTCTTTGAATTCATCAAATTTTGCTTCCTGTTGCACCTTACAATTTCCGTCCCAAAACTCTTTTTTCCATTCCCCGCGCCAATCAGCACCGATTCCATCCTTGCATTTGACAACCCGTTTAAATTCTCCACGCTTCGACTCAATTTTCACCTCGCACGGGCCATCCCGATACTCCTCCTTTATCTCTTCCTTTCCCCATCGTTCTCTTCCTCCACGCCTTGAGTAATCATCAGCAAAGGAGGCCTGTATATCCAATGCGGCAAGAAGCAGCACAAAGGAGGGTGCAAGTATTTTCATGGCATTCCACGAAGAGTATCGGTAACGGAAACGACTTTGACAGGCCAGGAGAAGCAGGTGGCCGGTAGGACGAGCAGGAGGAAGATGAAGCGGGAACAGCGCATGCAGGGCTCCCTTGATGAGTGGTCGTTCTGAATTGTCTACCGTATCAACATCAGGAAAGCAACCCTGATGCACTGGCAAAAAGGAGGAAAGCTGCTATTTTATCATTTTCGAGCGTAGCGAAAACCAATCGGAATAATTGAAATATTTATCGTCGCTATGCTCCTCGGCATGATAGCACTCGACTGTATTCGAGACCATGAACCCTGGTAATATCGTGGCACCCCGATCGCCACGATCAAGTGCTTTTTTCATGGGGTTGGGTTTTCGTGCGGCTTGCCATGGTTCACCGTTCTTTGTCTTTGCCCATCCTGCTCTCAACCCCCCTCTGCTGCCAGAGCCGCTTACCTCTTGCGCACACTGCCTTTCCCGGCTATGTTGCGGCCTTTTTTCTTGCAGCGCTCCATGTTGCGCCTCTGCCCATTCGTCTTTTTTCCGTGAGTTGCCATGATCCACCTGACCAATATCACCAAGCAGCACGGCTCCCGGGTGCTCTTCCGCAACGCCTCGATGCAGATTCTCCCCGCCACCCGCACCGGCCTGGTCGGTCCCAACGGAGCCGGCAAGACGACGATCTTCCGCCTGATCACCGGTCAGGAGGAGCCGGACAAAGGTGAGATCTCCTGCTCCAAACGGACGGTGATCGGCTATTTTTCCCAGGAGGTAGGCGAGATGTCCGGTCGTTCGGCCCTGGCCGAGGTCATGGCCGCAGCCGGGGAGATCACCGCCCTGGGCGAGCAGATTCGGGAAATGGAAGCCGCCCTGTCCACCCCCATGGAGGACGATGAACTCGCCGCCCTGTTGGAACGCTACGGCAACGCCACCGAAGAGTTCGAGCACCGGGGCGGCTACGACCTGGAAAACCGTGCCCAGGCGGTGCTGACCGGGCTGGGCATCGGCAGCGACCGCTGGCATTTTCCGGTCGAGTCCTTTAGCGGCGGCTGGAAGATGCGCATCGCCCTGGCCGGCATCCTCACCATCAACCCGGATGTGCTCCTCCTCGACGAGCCGACCAACCACCTCGACGTCGAATCCATTGTCTGGCTGGAAGAATGGCTGGTGAACGATTTCAAGGGCGCCCTGCTGATGACCTGTCATGACCGCGAGTTCATGAACCGGGTGGTCGGCCGGATTGTCGAAGTGGCCAACCAGAACGTGACCACCTACAGCGGCAACTATGATTTTTACCTGCGCGAGCGGGAAATCCGTCGGGAACAGTTGCTGGCCAGTTACCGGCGCCAACAGGAGATGCTTGCCAAAGAGGAGGATTTCATTGCCCGCTTCGGGGCGCGGGTGAGTCACGCCGCCCAGGTGCAATCGCGGATCAAGAAGCTGGAGAAGATCGAGCGGATCGAATTGCCGCCCGAGCAGCGGCTCATCAAGTTCGAGTTTGCCGAACCGCCCCGCAGCGGCGACGACGTTGCCCGCCTGGCCGGACTCGGCAAGATCTGGCTGCAACCCGACGGCACCACCCGCCAGGTGTTCAGCGGCCTGACGGGCATGATCCGGCGACAGGAAAAAATCGCCCTCACCGGTCGCAACGGGGCCG
>JAUVWB010000253.1 GCA_030604345.1 Desulfofustis sp.
CAGCGGTCGTCCCGGAAAAATCGTGACTCGAGCCTGGTCGCTGCGATTGACGATACCCAGCTCGCCAGTCTTGGTAATCTGCCGGGTAAACCGCACGCAACGGGCACAGAGCACACAGCGCTCCTGATCATGGACGACGCCGCAGCCGAAATCCATCCGCTTCCCCTTGGTCCCCTGGGGTACCCGCATGCGGCTGTCCTGCAGGTCATACTCCATGTAATAGTCCTGCAGCTTGCATTCACCGGCCTGATCACAGACGGGGCAATCGACCGGGTGATTGATCAACTCCAGTTCCATGATGTCGCGCTGGATCTTTCTGATCTTCTGGTCGTCGAGCAGCACCTTCATGCCCGGTTGGGCCGGTGTCTTGCAGGCGGGCACCAGGGGCGGCCGGCCGTCTTCGATGCCGACCAGGCACATCCGGCAATTACCGTCGGCCCCCAGGGCCGGGTGATAACAGAAGTGCGGGATCTCGATGCCCACCACCTGCAAGGCATCGATCAGGTTCTTGCCCGCTTCGACCTCGACTTCCCGGCCGTTGACAAAGAGTTTCACCGTTTCCGCCATGGTCTGTCCTATCCCTCACGCTGTTCAGGTTGCGGCGAGCCGCCGTCAAGGGCGTAGGCCTCGAACTCTTCCCGGAATTTATCCAGATAGCTGCGCACCGGCATGGTGCACGCCGCCGAGAGCACGCAGACCGTCTTCATTTCGATATTGTCGCACAGCTCACGCAACAGATCGATATCGGCCACCGTTCCCTCGCCGGCCACTAATTTACGTACGATTTTCAACATCCAGCCAAGCCCTTCCCGCCAGGGAGTGCACTGGCCGCACGACTCGTGATGATAGAAGGCGATCAGATTCTCCACCAGTCGCACCATGTCAACCGTCTCGTCGAGGACGACGATCCCTCCGGAGCCGAACATGGTCTTGTGAGCGGCCATTGATTCATAATCCAGCGTCACCGTGGCGGCCTCGGCGGCGGTCAATACCGGGGTCGAACTGCCGCCGGGGATCACCCCTTTGAGTTTCCGCCCCTTCCAGACGCCGCCGGCCACGTTCTCCAGGACCTCGAGAAGCGGCAGGCCGAGCGGCAGCTCGTACATACCCGGCCGCTCCACATGACCGGAAATGCCGAACACATGGGTACCGCAGCTCTTTTCCGTGCCATAGGCCCGGTAGGCCGCAGCGCCGTTGGCGATGATGTAGGGCAACGAGGCTATGGACTGTACGTTGTTGATGATGGTCGGGCAGCCGAACAGGCCGACCACCGCCGGAAAGGGCGGCTTGCTGCGCGGCTGTCCCTTCTTGCCCTCAATGGATTCCAGCAACGCCGTCTCCTCGCCGCAGACATAGGCGCCGGCGCCCCGATGCACCGTCACATCCAACCGAAAATCGCGGCCGGCCACCCGGGCCCCGAGATAACCGGCGCCATAGGCCTCGTCGATGGCCGCCTGGAGGATCTTGACCTGGCTGGTATATTCACCACGGATATAGATGTAACAATCGTGGCAGCCAATGGCCCAGCAGCAGATGATGAGGCCCTCGATCAGCGCATGCGGATCACACACCAGGATATAGCGATCCTTGAAGGTGGCCGGTTCTGACTCGTCGGAATTGACTGCCAGGTAAACCGGTTTACCGGTATCCTTAGGCAGGAACCCCCACTTCATACCGGTCGGAAAACCGGCTCCGCCGCGGCCGCGCAAACCACTCGCCTTAACCTCCTCGATCACTTCGGCCGGGGCCATGGCAAAGAGTTTATCCAGGGTCTGGTAGGCACCATGGGTTCTGGCCACATCGATTCGATGCGCATTGTCGATGTCGAACCGGGCACTGAGAATCTTCACTTCCATCCGCTCTTCTCCCCTAATCCAGGTGTGCCAACACCGCCTTGAGCTTCTCGACGTTCATCTCCTCGTGAAACTCACCGTTGATCTGCACCACCGGAGCGGTGCCGCAGTGGCCGAGACATTCCACCTCCTCGAGACTGAAGCGACCATCCTCGCTCACCTGGCCCGGCTTGATACCGATTTCATCGGCAATGAAATCGACGATCTCCTGTTTGTCGCGCAGATAACACGACAGGGTGCGGCAGACGCAGATATGGTAGGTACCGACCGGACGGAGATGATACATGGTATAAAAAGTGGCCAGTTCATAGACCTTGGCCGGATAAGTATCGAGACGCTCGGCGATATACTCGATGACCTCGGCGCTGATCCACCCTTGCTGTTCCTGGGCCAGCCAGAGGGCCGGCATGATCATTGATTCACGGATCGGATAACGCGTGCAAAGCCGCTCGAATTCATCATTTCTTTCCGCATCGAAGACGAACGGTTGTCCGGCCGCCTGCAGTTGTGAACGGTCACTCATCGATCCAGCTCCCCGCCAATGATGTTGATGCTGCCCAGATTGATGATGGCATCGGCGATCATCTCCCCTTCAACCATGGTATGGAACCCTGCCATCGCATAGAAGCAGGGTGGACGGACCTTCACTTTGTAGGGTCGCCCCGAACCGTCGGAGACGATATAGAAACCCAACTCGCCGTTGGCCGCTTCGAAACTGTCGTACCATTCGCCACGGGGCACCTTGATGCCTTCAAAAATCAGTTTGAAGTGGTTGGCCAGCCCTTCGATCCGGTGGTAAACCTGCTCCTTGGGGGGCAAAACACAGTGGTGATCGGTGACGAAGATGTCGCCGTCGGGGATCATCCGCATGGCCTGGCGGATGATCTTGATGCTTTCGAAGATCTCTTCGAAACGAACCATGATCCGGTCATAGATATCACCGGTGCTGCCGATGGGGATGGCGAAATCGAAGGCATCGTAGTGATAGTACGGGTTGTCCTTACGCAGATCAAACGCGACGCCGCTGGCCCGCAGGTTCGGCCCGGTATATCCGTAGGTAAGGGCAGTCTCGGCCGGCAGTACGCAGGTTCCCTGGGTACGATCGTGAACGATGCGGTTCTGCAGGACCAGGGCCAAGGAATCGTTGACCCCTTTTTCGATGGCCCGCAGCTGTTGTTCCATGTCATCCTGCCAGCCGTCATAAAAATCTCGGTACATCCCGCCGATCCGGGTAAACGAGCTGGTCAGACGGGCCCCGGTCAGCTTGCTGATCAGATCATATGAGGCTTCTTTTTCATTATAGAGATACCAGTAGTTGGTCAGGCCGCCCATATCCACCAGGTTGGCGGCCAGGCAGACCAGATGGTCCTGAACACGAAAAAATTCGGTCAGGATCACCCGCATGAACTTGGTCCGCTCGGGTATCTCCAGGCCCAGCCACGACTCCACGGCCTTCACATAGGCGATATTGTTGATCAGCGCCGAACAATAATTGAGCCGATCGGTGAGCGGGATGACCTGATTATAGGTGCGGTTCTCGGCGGTTTTTTCGAAACCTCGATGCAGGTAGCCGATCTCGTTGACGTTGGCCATGATGGTCTCACCATCCAGGGCGGTGAAGATGCGGATGGCGCCGTGGGTCGCCGGATGAGATG
>JAUVWB010000289.1 GCA_030604345.1 Desulfofustis sp.
GGCTGAGGTGCTGCAGCTCCTGCACCAGAAAGGGCCGAAGCATGAAAAAAGAGGCCAGCTCGGAGGCCTTGACGGACACACCGGCGCGGCACAATTCCGGACCGCGTTCAGTGGCCAGCTGATTGAACAGCTTGATCTGTACCACCACGGGCGCGCCGGTGGTTGTTCTATGATCGCCGATGAACGGTTGGCGCAGGGATGCGTGCGGGCTGTTCTTCCGCAAAATGGCGCCGGCAAGGCCGGGCATGGCGGCGGACAGTGCGATAACAGCTGACGATCCGGTCAGCGGTACCGAGAGGTCATCGATGGCGGTCCCGTTCAGGAAGATGGTTTGAATGTCACGTTCGATGTATTCAGGGGTGAAACCGGGCAGCCGTTGCAGGACGGAACCGACCGAGTCACCCTCGGCGGCGGTGACATAAAAGCCGGCCTGAAGCAACGTGGCCAGGCGCGGCAGGTCTTCCGGCTGCAGGGTGAAACAAAGCAGGGGTGAAGGGTCCGAAACTTCTTGCGTTGCGCCTTGCATGACAATGATATAGAGTTCGAGTGTCCGGGGTTCATGGGGCAGGGTTTCATACTAAAAGAATCGGCTGGGAATGGCAAAGGGATTGTCCGCGCACGCGGCAAAAAGCGTAAGACAGGAAATGCCAATGGTTGACTATAAGTTACATCAACTACCGGGATACCAACCGTCACCAGGCCCGGTGGTTGCGGTCATTATGGATGGGGTCGGGCTGGGGGCCGGAGACGGTAGCGACGGCGTCAAGGTCGCCTATACCCCGGTCCTCGACCGCCTGCTGACCGAGCCGCTGATGACCACGCTCAAGGCGCATGGTACCGCCGTCGGTCTGCCCAGCGACGATGACATGGGAAACTCCGAAGTCGGACATAACGCGCTCGGGGCGGGGCGCGTATTCTCCCAGGGTGCAAAACTGGTTAACGAGGCCTTCGCTTCGGGCGCTCTGTTTCGAGGGGCGGCCTGGAAGCAGATCGAAAAGCGTTGCCGTCGAGGCGGGACACTGCATCTCATCGGCCTGGTTTCAGACGGTAATGTCCACTCCCATATCAGCCATCTCTATCGACTGCTCGAGCAGAGCCGTGAGGCCGGTTTCGGCCGAGTGCGGATACATGGGCTGCTGGACGGACGCGATGTTGGTCAGAAGAGCGCGCTCGCTTATTTTCAGCCGCTGGAACAGAAATGTCGGGAGCTGTCCCGTACCGGTCACGATTGCCGCATCGCTTCGGGCGGCGGTCGAATGGTGACCACCATGGATCGGTATGAGGCGGATTGGAGCGTGGTACACCGGGGCTGGCAGGCCCACGTGCTCGGCAGGGGGCGGCAGTTCGGGTCGGCGGTGGAAGCGATCGAGACCTTTTACCGGGAAGACCCCTCCTTGACCGATCAATATATGGATGCCTTTGTCGTGGCCGACAACGGCCGGCCCGTCGGTACCATCGAAGACGGGGATGCGGTCATCCTCTTCAACTTCCGTGGCGATCGGGCCATCGAGTTGTCTCGAGCCTTCGAAGAGCATGATTTCCAGGCCTTTGACCGGGAACGGGTGCCCGACGTGTTTTTCGCCGGCATGATGGAATATGACGGTGACGCCAAGATCCCGGGCAACTTCCTGGTTGAACCGCCGGCCATCCAGGGAACGCTCGGTTCCTATCTCTGCGCTGCCGGAGTGAGTTCTCTGGCGGTTTCAGAGACCCAGAAGTTTGGTCATGTCACCTACTTCTGGAACGGCAATCGCACGGGCTATATCGATGAATCGCTGGAGACCTATGTGGAGATCGAGTCGGATCGGATTGCCTTCGACCTTCGACCGTGGATGAAAGCAGCCGAGATCACCGATCAGGCCGTAGCCGCCGTCGCTTCCGGAAACTATCGTTTTATCCGCTTGAACTACCCGAATGGCGATATGGTTGGTCATACCGGAGTCGAGGCGGCCATCCGCATCGCGGTGGAGACCGTCGACCTCTGTTTGGGCAGGCTGCTGGCGGCGGTGGAAAAGGCCAAAGGCATTGCCGTGATCACGGCCGATCACGGCAACGCCGACTGCATGTGGACGGAAAAGAACGGCAGGCGGACGCCGATGGTGGCCCACACCCGTAACCCGGTTCCGTTCATCGTCAAGGATTTCGGCAGCGGCAACGAATTTGCCCTTAATCCGTTGGAGCATCGCGGGCTGACCAACGTGGCCGCAACCCTATGCCTGCTGCTTGGTTACCAGCCGCCGGCGCAGTACGACCCGCCGCTGCTACGGTTGCGGAGCTGAAAAAAATCGTCAAGGAGTCGACCGTGGCCGAGATAAGCCGCTCTGAACAAAAACGCCTGCTCAAACAGGTGGAGGCCACCGCCAGGGAGTGTCTGGAACTCAGCGAGACGGAGGTGCAAAGACTCGGCCTCGACGACCAACTCCGAGAGGCGTTGACCGTGTGCCGCGGCATCGATGGCGGTGGGGCCCTGAAACGGCAAATCAAGTACGTTGCCAAGCTGTTGCGCAATGAGGACCTGCCGGCAATTCAACGATTTCTCCGGGAAAAAAAAGGATCGAAGCTCGATGAGGATCGACTCTTCCATGACGCCGAGCAGTGGCGCGACCGGATCGTCAACGACGCCATCGATTCCCTGGAGGCGCATCGCCGCAGAGAGGAACCGTGGCCGACGAACTGGTCCAGCTCCACCATCGATGAGGTAATGGTTTGTTTCCCCGACCTGGACGAGCACGATCTGCGGCAGAATGCACATCACTATGCGCGAAGCAGAAAAAAGATGTATTATCGTGAGTTGTTCCGGATCATCCGGGCTGCCGCAGAGAAGCGGAGACAACGGGAAACCCTCTCCGAACACGGGTTTCTGCAGCGTGTGAACACCCCTTGAGGCGAGCGCGGTGCAGCCATGCAGATTGAAGGATTAGACCATCTGGTCTTGACGGTGCGCGACCTCGAACGGGCGGTCGCTTTTTATACCCATGTCCGTGGTATGCGCCGAGAGGTCGGCCCCACCGGTCGAATATCCCTGCATTTCGGCCGACAGAAGATAAATCTGCACCTGGCCGCGCACGAGTTTCAACCGTGTGCGGCCGCTCCCACGCCTGGATCCGCCGACCTCTGTTTGCTGGTCGGGCCGTCGGTGGAAAC
>JAUVWB010000048.1 GCA_030604345.1 Desulfofustis sp.
AAAACGACCTGGCGGCGTTTACCGGCGAATGGTCAGGATCCAGGGGTGAGGCTGCCGGAGCGCAGACGTCGATCCGGGTCCAGGTCAGCCTGCTCGACTCCCTGATGACCCTGGCCGGCGAGTTGGTCCTGAGCCGCAATCAACTGTTGCAGACAATCAGCGCCAATCATCTAAAATGCGCGGAAAGCGTTGGCCAGCGAATCGATCTGATCACCTCGGAGCTGCAGGAGGCGATCATGCTCACCCGGATGCAGCCGATCGGCAATGTCTTCGCCCGCTTTCCCGGCATGGTTCGGGATCTGGCAGACAAGCTCGACAAACAGGTGGATCTGGCCATTTATGGCCAGGAAGTGGAACTGGACAAGACCATCATTGAATCCATCGGCGCCCCCCTTGCCCGCCTGGTCGGCACTGCCGTCGAACAGAGCATCGAGACACCGGCACGGCGTCGGCAACGGGGCAAGCCGGAAACCGGCACCATCGTGCTTCGAGCTTTTCACGAGGCGGGGCAAGTGGTCATAGAGATCGAGGATGACGGCGCCGGCGTGGACGGTGAACAACTGGCCGCTCACGCCGTTCGCAAAGGGCTGATGACCGCCGATCAGACCCAGACACTGTCGGAAAAAGAGAAGCAGCAGCTGGTTTTCCTCCCCGGCCTGTCTCCTGCCGAAGGCGGCACCGGCATGGACGAGATACGATCGGCCTTCGACAAGCTGGGCGGCCAGATCGATCTGAGCGGAGAGCCCGGCCAGGGCACCACCATCTCCATCAAGTTGCCGCTGACCCTGGCCATCATTCCCTGCCAGGTGGTCATGACCGAAGGGGAGCGCTATGCCATCCCGCAGGTCAACCTGGAGGAGCTGTTGCGCATTCCCGCCAACCAGGTGAAGGAGCGCATCGAAGTGGTCGGCAGCGCCGAGGTGGTGCGGTTACGCGGCAAACTCCTGCCGCTGGTCCGGCTGGCCGATGTGCTTGGGGTCCAACGGACCTTTGTCGACCCCGAAGACGGGGCGGTTCGTACCGACCGTCGACAGCGGATCGCCGACCGGCGCAGCCGACACTCCGATCAGGCAGGATCGACGAAGCCGCCCACCGACGAACCGGTAACAAACCACCAGAGTCGTCGTGAAGCATCGGACCGCCGCTCGGCGCCGGAGAGCGCTCTCAATATCGTCGTGGTGTCGGCCGGTGCCCTCACCTACGGCCTGATCGTCGATCGACTGCAGGATTCCGAGGAGATCGTCATCAAGCCGCTCGGCCGGCACTTGCAGCACTGTCAAGGATACGCCGGTGCGACCATCATGGGTGATGGCCGTATTGCCCTGATCCTCGACGTGGCCAACCTGGCCCAGTTGGCCCAGCTGAACTCGGTGGACGGCAGCGACCGGGCCAGTCAGCTCCAGAAGGAAACGGAGGTCGCTGACGCCGCCGACCAGAACCGGTCGGTGCTGATCTTCCACAGCTCCGCCCAGGAACAGTTCGGTATCCAACTCGATCGGGTGGAACGGATCGAGAAAATCAAACGCAGCGACATCGAGCACCTCGGCACCAAGCGCGTCATGCAGTATCGGGGTGGCAGTCTGCACCTGCTCTGCGTCGACGATGTGGCCCAGGTACAGCCGCTGGCCGACCGGGACGATCTGCTGGTTATCGTCTTCTCTTTCGGCACGCACAGCATCGGTCTGCTTGCCTGCGGTCCGATAGACACCCGGCAGATCGTCGGCCAGCCCGATCAGTCGACCCTGCGCCAGGCAGGTATCGCCGGCTCGACCATCATCGGGGGGCAGACCACGCTGCTCGTCGATATCGACGAAATGGTCCGGCACCTCTACCCGGAATGGTTCTAAACCCTGACCCACCGCCACGGTAACCGCCACGCACGGAGAAACCCCATGACAACCCCACGCCCCACCAACCTCGCGAAGACCCTCGAACTGGCGACCTTTACCGTCGGCGAAGCCCTGTGTGGCATGGACATCCTGCAGATCCAGGAAATCAACAAGATCATGCAGCGCACCCCGGTGCCTCAGGCGCCCGACTACGTTCTCGGGGTCCTCAACCTGCGCGGCAAGATCGTCACCATCATCGACCTGGCCAAGAAACTCGGGCTCGGCGAGACGACCATCGCCGAAGAGGCACGCAACATCATCGTCAACTCCCACGACGGCAGCGCCGGCCTGCTGGTCAGCCGCATCGGCGATGTGATCGAGGTTCAGAACGACAAAAAGGAAAAACCGCCGGCCAACATGCGCGGCATCGAAGGCAAATACTTTTCCGGGGTCTTCAAGACCGACACCCAGCTGATCGGCCTGCTCAATATCGACAAAGTCCTGCATCCGGACGAATGACCATGAACACCAGACAAGCGATCGACAGCGACGACAAGCGGGCGCTGATCATGGATGACGAACTGAGCATCCGGCAGGTGCTCGGCGAGATGCTGCGGCTCAGCGGCTACCACTGCAGTGAAGCCGTCGAAGGAGCAGAAGCTGTGGCGCTGTTTCGCAAGGCGGCAGCCGAGGGGCGGCCATTCGACGTGGTAATCATGGACCTCACCGTCCCTGAGGGCCTCGGTGGTGCCGAGGCTGTTCAGCAGCTGCTGGCCATCGACCCGGAGGCCCGGGTCATCGTCACCAGCGGCTCGGCAACCGACCCGGTGGTGGAGGAGTATCATCGTTACGGGTTTTCCGGGGCCTTACGCAAACCTTTTCGGTTCACGGATTTGCACCAGCTGATCGGGGTCAACTAAGAGGTGGCGGGGGTCCGGTGTTGGCTTAAAGCACCTCTTCCGAACCGACCACTACGAAATCCTTTGCATCCTGGCCTGGCGGCATGGTTATCTGGTAGCATCAAGGTCAAATCCGTTACCTCGCGAGCCCCTCGACGCCAACGGTAACCATACCAGCCGGAACCACCAGGTGAGCACCAACAAACCACGCCTGCAGGCCGATGCGGACATCTCCCGCAACCGTCTGCTGATCACCATCGCCGGGGCCGTCGACAAGGCCGAACTGGATCGGCTCTACACCGATGTGCGCTTCTGTGTCGCCGACCTCAAGCCGGGCTTCGACGTGATCACCGATCTCACCCAGGCCACGCTCGGCCATCTGAGCGCCTTGCCGACCTTTCGCAAGATCATGGCCTATCTGGCCAGTAACGGGGTGAGAGATGTGGTGCGGGTGATGAATCCGGACAATCTGATCCACCGTCAGATCCTCAACCACGCCGCCCGGGTCCCCGGCTACAAAGCCATGTATGTGACCAGCCGAGAGGAAGCCGAGGGCCTGCTGAGTCAGTCCTCCGAGCGAACCTGCCTGCGCTTCTCGATCCCGGACCAGACCGTAACCCTTCTTTTCGACGGCGAAAAAAAGTCAGGACGCCTCGTGGATATCTCCGCCGGCGGCTGCGCCATCGACCTCCCCGAGCCACCCCCGGCGGGAAGCGAGGTTACCATCACCTTCACCCTGGCCGCCCGTGATTTTTCCCTTCGCTCCCGCATCCTGCGGTCGAACGCAAACGACTGTGCCGCAGCCTTTGCCTCCCTCGACGATGAGGAGCGGGAAGCCCTGACCACGTCTCTGATAGCGGCCACACGGCAATAAGGTCAACGCTCCGGTGACGTGCTTTCGATCAGCCCTCGGAGTCGGCGAGCGGCAGGTAGAGGGTAAAGGCCGAACCGCTGCCCGGTTCGCTCACGACCGTGATCATCCCCTCGTATTGACGGACTATGCCGAGCGTCAGAGGCAGCCCCATGCCGCGCCCGATGAATTTCTTCGTATAAAAGGGGTCAAAGATGTGTTCCAGCTCTTCCTGGTCCATGCCGCAACCGGAATCGCCGACCGTTAAACCGACGTAGCTCCGGGCTGACGGCTGCCAGTCGAACGGGATCTGATAACCGTCCTCCATGGCGGCAGGGTCTGCCCGCTCCACGCTCACCTCGATACGGCCCCCGACCTCGCTCAAAGATTCAAGGGCGTTGGCGACGAGACGGTCAAGAGCCCGGCGGATGTGGTCCGGCTCGACGGCTACCGCCAGCGGTTCGGCAGGAACTCGCAGCTCCAGCGCAACCCGTGCCGGCAGATTGGACCGGCACTCGACTGCATAGCGGTTCACTAGATCCACCAGGTCAATGGTCGGACAGGGCCGAGAGGAATGGGATTGGCCGAGGTACGCCAACATGTCTCGCCCCAATTCGCTCAACTGCACGGAGGCGGCCTGGGCATCCTCGAGACTGCTGCGTACCGGGGATGCTCCCGCCGGCAGCTCGGCAAGCGCTATTTCCAGGTTGCCGAGGATCACCATCAACTTGTTGTTGTAGTTATGGGCGACAGCACCGGCCATCCGGGCCAGACTCTCCTGTTTGTGGAGCTGTCGGTTGACCAGTTCCAGCTCCTCCTGCAATGCTTGCTGGCGAATACGGTCAAGATGGGCTCGCAGGATGGGAGCGACCTGTTCAGCGATGTTTTCCAGCAGAGCCAGATCGTCCGATGAGTATCCTCCCACCTTATTGGCGAGGATAAACTGACCGATGACCTGTTCCCGCTGTACGATCGGCACCGCCATCACGCAGTGCAGCGGCACATGCCCGGGCGGCACCTGCAGGCCCCCCTCGGCGATACTGGACCGCCCTTCCAGCAGCGTCCGCCCCCAGATTCCTCCCCAGCATTCCCGGGGAAAAACGACACTCTTGTCGGGTATCTGGCACTTGTCCCAGACCTCTCGGGTCATGGTCGGGCAAATCAGATCGCCGGCTTCGTCGAGATAGCCGATCAGACCGATCGGACTGACGAAGGTGTCTAACAGCAGTGCGAGAACATCATGGAACAGCTGATCATCCGGGGCGGTGAGAAAAATAGTGGCCACCCGGTGATTGATGGCCAGCACCTGCCGGGACCGAAGCACCTCTTCTCGTATCCGCTTGCGCTCGTCGATATCCTCGATGAACCCCAGATAACGGTCATCCGTCACTCGTACCGCCGATACCGAAAACCATCGGGCCTCACCGTCCTTGCGCACCAGCCGAACCTCGCCGCGAACCAGCCCGGCCTGCTGGACCTGCTGAAAATGGTCCCGGCCGATGTCTCTCGACTCCGGAGCCAGAATATCGCCGAGGCGCATGGTGAGCAACTCGCTCTCACAATACCCGGTGAGCCGGCAGGCCTCCCGGTTGACCTGCCGATATCTGCCGGTCGCATCGGAAATGAAAAGACCGTAGGGGGTGTGCTCCACATAGCTGCGAAACCGCTGCTCGCTTTCGCGCAATGCCTGTTCCGCCTTTTTCCGGCTGGTGATGGACCGAAAAAAAACCGCTAATCCGTCATCAAACGGGATCGCGTTTACCTCGTACCACTCGGCATGAGGGGCGAAATAGGTCTCGATCCGACGCTCTTGCTGTTGTGATAGCGCTTCCTGGTAGAATTTTTCAAAAACCGACCCGCGGCCCTCCGGGAATACCTCGAACAGTCTCCGTCCGAGGACCGTCTGCTCCTCTTTTCCCAGAATACGTTGCGCTGCGGTATTGAAATAATGGACCCGCAACTCGTTGTCGAGCAGGAGAAAACCATCCGACATGCCGGACAGAATGGTATTGAGCTGCCGGCGCCACGATCCGTCATCGGACCAGATCCTGGCACCGGCGTCTCGGTCAGGGGGCTGTTGCGTGGGGCTCATGATTCGTTATCGGCTCTCGCATTGTCGTATGGTATATACCATTGATAAGAAACCGTTTGCAGGCACAAGTAAACAAATATCATTCTTACATTTCATCTTTTTACACTCATTTCCACCGGTAAAAATTTCTGCCGCCCCTTAACCAATCTTTGCAATCCCGCCCTATATCTGCCACACTATCACAATATACCTCTGCTCATTGCCGAAGAGGACACTGTCATTTCCAGGGATCGCCGCAGCACGTGAAGGAAAGCACACCGCCATCGCCGGAACATCTCGCCGAACTCGAGGAACAAGGTCGCCAGCTCGAAGCACTCCTGCAGGCGACGCCCAACGGTATCGTCTCCACCGACCTGGATGGCCGGATTACCTTGTGCAACAAAAGAGCCGGAGACATGTTCGGCATCGATCCCGACACGGCCATCGGCAGCCGCCTCGACGACCTTTTTCACGACGACTGCCGCCGGCACCTGGAACGGGCCCTGGCCACCGTGCTCGCCAGCGTCTCTTCCCAGGTGGTTGAAGCGGAACCGGTATTGCCGGACGGAAGGCGTCTCCCCCTGGAGATACACATCGGGCTCCAGGAGGAGGAACCGGGCCACCCCCTCGGCTATTGTCTGGTCATGCGCGACATCAGCAAGCAGCGAAACGTCGAACGGGGCCTGCGGCAAAGCGAGGAACAACTGCGTCGGATCATTGATGTCCTGCCGCAGTGCGTCTGCTATGTCAACGCCGATCTGACCTACCGGTACGCTAATCCCTCCGCGAGGACGCTGTTCGGCCTGACGCCTGAAGAACTGGTCGGGCGCACCACGACCGAGGTCATCGGTGCGGCGGCACATGACCAGATCCGTCCCTACCTGGAGCGCGTCTTATCCGGTAAAACCGCCCGTTACCAGCGCGATCTTCTCTATCCCGACGGCAAGGTCCACTGCATCGACGGCTGCCTCATTCCCGACCGTGACGAGGACGGGACGGTCTGCGGCTATTTCGCCGTTCTCTACGACATCACCCACATCAAAAAGACGCACGAGGAATTGCGGGAAAAGGATGAGAAGATCCGCAGCATCTTCCGGGTCGCACCGATCGGCATCGGCGTGACGGCACGGCGGATGCTGCTCGATGTGAACGAGCGCCTGTGCAAGATGCTCGGCTATGGCCGGGACGAGCTGATCGGTCGCAGCTCGCGTCTGCTCTACGCCAGCGATGAGGAACACCAGACCATCGGCAACAAGCGCCGCGAGCAGATCGCCCTATTCGGCAGCAGTTCCCTGGAAACGCGCATGCGGCGCCGGGACGGGAGCATCATTACCGTATTGACCAACGCCACGCCGATCGACCCGACCGACCTGGAAGCGGGAATCATCTTTACCGTGCTCGACATCAGCGAGCGCAAACAGACGGAGCAGACGATACGCAGTCACTCGGCAACCCTCGATGCGATTTTCAACAGTACGCCGAGCATCCTCATCCTGGTTGACGAAGGCGGCAGGGTGGAAAAAATCAACAACCGCGGCATAGAATTCTTCGGCACCGACCGGGACCAGGCAACACATCTGCTCTGCGGTCTGCTCTTTCGTTGCATCAATGCCTCCGGCACGAAGGTCTGCGGCCGCTCTCCCGAGTGCCCGTCATGCCCGGTGCGCAGCAGGCTCGCGGCAACCTTCCGCAGCCGCCGACCGGCCAGGGAGGAAGAGGGACAGATGACCTTCCTGCGAGACGGGCGGTATGTTCTCCACCACCTGCTCATCTCAACCGAGATCATCACCGTCGAAGGAGTCGACCGGGTTCTGGTCGCTCTTACCGATATTTCCGACATCAGGAAAAAAGACCAGGAACTCCTCCAGCAGCGCCTGGCCCATGAGCAGTTGGAACTGCAGTACCGACAGGCCCAGAAAATGGAGCCGGTGGGCCGTCTGGCCGGCGGTATCGCCCACGATCTGAACAACCTGCTGGCACCGATCCTCGGTTACAGCGAACTCCTTACCCAGGACCTGGAGGAAGACGATCCCCGCCGGGTGGCCTTGGAACAGATCCTTTATGCCGGGCAGCGGGCCCGTGATCTCATTCGCCAACTACTGGCCTTCAGCCGCAAACAGACCCTGACCGTCAGCACCATCAATCTCAACGATCTGTTGCAACAGTTCCACAATCTGCTGCGCCGCGCCATCCGTGAGGACATCGAGATCAGCCTGCGCCTGGCCGACGGTTTACCGGCGATTCAGGGCGATAGCGGCCAGCTGGAGCAAGTGATCCTGAACCTCGCCGTCAACGCGCAAGACGCCATGCCGACAGGAGGCGCCCTGACCCTCGCCACATCCGAACAACGGGTCGACGGACACGCTTTGACCGAGCTGGATCTGACCGACGCCGGCCCATACGTCCTGCTCACCGTCGCCGACACCGGCATCGGCATGGATCCCACCGTTCGTTCGCAGATCTTCGAACCGTTTTTCACCACCAAGGACCAGCATAGCGGTACCGGCCTGGGCCTGTCGACGGTGTACGGTATCGTCAAACAGCACCGGGGCGCCATCACCGTAGCCAGCGAACCGGGACACGGCACATCTTTTCCATCTATCTCCCGGTCAGTGAAGTGAATGCGGTTGCGCCGGCCGCAACGGCGGAGAGCGCCGACGAGGTGCTGATGGGGAGTGAGACGATCCTTTTGGCGGAAGACGATCCGCACCTGCGCCACCTGGCGGAGGCGATCTTACGAAAAAACGGCTACACGGTTCTCTCGGCCAGTAACGGCAAGGAGGCGATGATCCTGGCGGAGATCCACCAGGGCCCGATTGATCTGCTCGTGGCCGATGTGGTCATGCCGGAAATGAACGGCCGCGAGCTCTGTGAACAGCTCGGCCGGAGCCGGGCCATTACCCGGGTGTGGTTCATGTCCGGCTACGCCGACGATGTCCTTTCTCTCGATTACCTCAAGAACAACGGGTTCGAGTTTAT
>JAUVWB010000266.1 GCA_030604345.1 Desulfofustis sp.
AGAGGGGCACGACCCGCGCGAAGGGGATCAACCATTGGCGAGAACCAGCGGCGATCTCAACCTGGAGACCATGCTGACCTGCGCCTCCCGCCTCAACAACGGCAAGGATCTTTCCGGCGAGAACCTGGATGGGGCGACCGACTTTTTCATCGATGTGTGCCTGGATCTCTCTGACGAAGCCAGCCGTAATCGGGAATTGGCCGCGTCGTTTCCCAAACCGCGGGATCTCGGGGTCCAGGCGGTGACCCTTGGGCCGACCTACGACCTCACGATCATTGAACAGTTTCTACCGGCAGCGGAACAGACCGGGATCAAAGTGCGCACGTCGCTGCTTTATCTGAAATCGGTGACGATGATCCGTTACCTCAACAACCTCCCCGGTGTCCCGTCGATTCCGCAGGAGTTCCAGAAAAAGATGATGCAGGCACCGGACAAGAAAATGGCCGGTTTGCAGGTGGCCGCAGAGTTCCTGCGCGAGTTGCAGCCGCTGAGCGATGCGGTGGTCCTGGTCAGTCTTGGCTGGAAGGATCGTTTGCCGGAATTTCTCAATCTTATCGAAAGGTAAGGCGGTGCTGAAAAGCGACGACGAGCGCTCCCCTCTGCGCAAGAGTTTGCCTGAGGTCACCAATGAGCTGGGATCGCACCTCTATCTCTATCAAATCATGGAGGAAACGCCCAACGGGGTGATGGTGGTCGATCTCTCGCACCAGGTTCGCTATGCCAACCCAGCCGCTCAAACCCTGCTCGGCGTCGATTATCGGGGGCTGACCGAGACCGAGCTGGAGTTGTTGCTTGGCCGCGAGAATCAGTGGTTTTTCTACCAAATCGGTCAATACTTCGACAACCTGGCGGAGATCGGTGAGTCGAGGATCAGGCAGGAAATCAGGATAGAGACCGGCCCCGGGGAGACCAAGATCCTCGATGCGGTACTCGTCTATCCGCCGTCATCACCCAACTACTACCTCCTCTACCTGATCGATGTCACTGCCCGTAAACGTTTGGAGGGCCAGTTGCGCCGGCGCAACGCCTTTTTCAACAATCTCATCAACTCATCGGTCGATGCCATCATCGCCGCCGACATGCAGGGCCGGATCATCATCTTCAACGATGCGGCCCTCTCCCTGCTCGGGTACCGCGAAGAGGACCTGGGTGATCTGCATGTGGCACAGCTGTATCATGAGGCCCTGGCCCACGAGGTCCTGAAGCGGATGCGCAGTGAGGAGTTCGGCGGGCGGGGCAAACTCCTGCACCATGAACTCACGGTAAGGCATCGGGACGGCCACGACATCCCGGTGCGGTTCTCAGGCGGCATTATCTACGATAAAGACAAAGAAATCGCAACGTTCGGTATTTTTACCGACCTGCGGGCCATGCTCCAGATCGAGGAGGATCTGGAGCAGACCCACAAGATGCTGATGCAGTCGGAAAAGATGGCCGGACTCGGTCGTCTGGCGGCCGGGGTGGCACACGAGATCAACAACCCGATGTCCGGGATCATGCTCTATGCCAACCTGGTCAAAGAGGAACTGGGTGAAACGCATCCCGCGGTTGTGGACCTCGATACCATCATTCACGAGGCTGAACGCTGCAAGGTGATCGTTGCCGATCTGCTGGAATTTTCCCATCAGTCCAGTTTCGAGATGGTGCCGATCAACATCAACGAGGTGGTACGCAAGACGCTGGGTATCCTCCAACAGCAACCGCTGTTTCATAACATCATCGTGGACTGTCGGCTGGATGCACAGATACCGCCAATCGCCGGCAACCATATCCGCTTGCACCAGGTGTTGATGAATTTGCTGGTAAACGGCGCCCAGGCCATGCAGGGCCAGGGTACGCTGCGCATCGTCAGCCGGACCAGGGCGGGAAAGGATGTGGTCGAGGTGTTGGTTGCCGATAATGGTCCCGGGGTTCCCGAGGAGCTGCAGGAGAAGATTTTCGAGCCGTTTTTCACCACCAAGACGACCGGAGAGGGTACCGGCCTGGGCCTGTCGGTCTCGTATGCCATCGTCAAAGAGCACCAGGGAACCATCCGGGTGCACTCCACGCCGGGTGAGGGGGCTGTTTTCACGCTCCGTTTTCCGGCGCTGGCAGAAGCTGTCAAAGGAGACGAGGATGAAGGACAACACCTGTATGTCGGAGCGGACCAATCGTAAGTTTCTTGGCAAGCTGCAGGCCCGGGGCATCGATGTCCAGGCGTGCTTCCAGTGTGGCCGGTGTGCAGCCGGGTGTCCGATCACCAGATTCTTCGATCTGACCACCATGGAAGTGGTGCGTCTGGCGGCCTATGGCCTGGAGGAGGAACTGCTCGGCTGCCGGACCATCTGGCTGTGTGCGTCGTGTGAAACCTGTGCCACCCGGTGCCCCAACGACATCGAGATCGCCGCCTTGATGGACGTACTGCGCGAACTGGCGCTGCGCAAGGGAATCCGCCCGGCGGAGCCGCGGGTGCCGTTGTTTCACCAGTCCTTTCTGGCCTCGGTCAAACGGTGGGGACGGGCCTATGAGGTGGGTCTGCTTGCCGGCTATAAAGTGCGCAGCGGCGATCTGTTTTCCGATCTGAAACTCGGCGTGCAGATGTTCTCCCGGGGGCGGCTCGGACTGCGTCCGCACACGGTCAAAGAGAAGGCCGAAATCAACCGGATCTTCGCCGGTCGCGGCAAGGAGTACGAACGATGAATTATTCCTATTACCCTGGTTGTTCGCTTAACGGCACGGCTCTCGACTATGACCGGTCAGTGCGCCAGGTCTGCGCGCGGCTCGCCATCGAGTTGGTTGAATTGCCCGATTGGAATTGCTGCGGCGCCTCATCAGCGCATATGACCGATCATGAGGTCTCCGTCCGGCTCCCTTTGCGCAATTTGCTGTTGGCCGCCGAATTGGGGCACGACCTGCTGGTTCCCTGCGCCGCCTGTTTCCAACGGTTGAAAGCCGCAGATCGGGTGGTTCGCGCCGATCCGGCCTATTGGGACGTTGACGGCTATGCACCGTCTTTCGCCATTGTCCACATCAGCTCGCTGCTTGCTGCCGAGCGGAGCTGCCGGCTTATCAGCGAGCAGCTACGCGTCCGGCTCGACGGCCTGCCGGTGGCCTGTTATTACGGTTGTCTGTCCCTGCGTCCTCCGAAAGTTACCGGCGCGCAGGACTATGAACAGCCACGCAATCTGGAAACCATTGTCGAGACGCTTGGGGCCCGGCCGGTCGACTGGTCGCACCGGACCGAATGCTGCTCCGGCAGCCTGACCATGGCCCGCCCCGATATCGCCGAGGCGTTGGTGGGCGATATTGTGGCGGCGGCCAGGCGTGCCGGTGCCCGGGCGCTGGTAACCGATTGCCCGATGTGCCAGGCCAACGTGGAGAGCCGGCAAACGAGCGGTGCGGAACCGCTGCCGGTCTTTTACGC
>JAUVWB010000145.1 GCA_030604345.1 Desulfofustis sp.
ATTCTCCCGCCTCCTCGTTCATCATGCGTGGACGGCAGGCAGAATCAGGCAGATACATTTTCACATGGACAAATAGGTAGCACCATTTTATGTTGAAGAAAGGCTGGGAAAGACAAGATAATGTCCTGGCCGGCGGCAAGCAGAGCACGCCACGGGCTGATCACTGCACATGGCTGCAGATCAATACGTTAACGGCGCAGCGTCCTCACCTGAGAACTGATGATTCTCCCCCGCCCCCGATCGATCAGCGGTGTCCTCAATCTGCTCATCCTCATCGCCGTTCTGCCGATCGTCGGAATCATCGTCCATTCCAGCATCGAACAACGACAGCATCATATCGATGACGCCAAACGGGAAGTCATGTTGATCACTCGGTCCATGGCCGAGGTGCTGAGCAACATCACCGACTCCGTCAAGCAAACGCTGATCACGCTGGCCTCCATAGAGGCGATCGGCACGGTTCAGGTCGATGCCGCTTCCGCGGTCATTCGTGCCATCTGTACGCAAAACCCACGCATCCTCAGCATGTCGCTCACCTCGCCGGAAGGGAAGGTGCTGGCTGCCAGCAAACCGTTCGCACCCGGTCTCTCCTTGGCCGACCGCAGACACGTGCAACAGGCGGTGGCGACCGGACGCTTTGCCGCCGGCGAATACATTGTCACTCGCATTGGCGAGACCCGGGCCAGTTTTTCCTACGCCTACCCGGTCCTCGCCCCGGACGGCTCAGTCGCCGCGGTACTGACCGCCGTTCTGTACCTGGACAGTGTCTCCGGATTTCTCGATCTCTCCTCTTTGCCGGAAGGCTCATTCATGGCCCTCACCGACCACCAGGGCCTCCGCGTGCTCTATTACCCACCCAGCGAGACCAACCCCATCGGCACCAAGATCCGCGCCCCGGTATGGGAGGTCGCCCGAAACACCAACGGGGCACTGCTGTTCAAACGGGAGGGTTCGGACGGGGTGGAGCGGATCTTCGCCGTCGAACCACTCCGCCTGGCCCCGGACGAGGCGCCGTACCTCTACGCCTGGGCCGGAATTCCAGAGAAGCTGGTGCTGGCCCCGGTAAATCGCACCCTGTCCCGCAACCTGCTACTGGCCGGCCTGGTCACCCTGCTGGCCATGGCTGCCGCCCGGCTCCTTGGCGATCTGGCCTTCGTCAAGCCGATTCGCCGCCTGGTGGCAGTCACCGGCCGCCTCGCCGACGGCGACCTCACGGCCCGCAGCGGGCTCAGGCGAGGCAACGGTGAGATCGGCGTGCTCGCCGCCGCCTTCGACCGGATGGGCGACTCCCTCCAGCAGAACCGTAACCGCCTGCAGCAACAGCAGGTTCACCTGGAAGAAGCGCAGCGCATCGCCCATATCGGCAGTTGGGAATGGAACAGCTCCACCGACAGGTTCGCCTGGTCCAAGGAGCTGTATCACATCCTGGCCCGGGATCAGAGCGCCCCACCACCGTCGCTTGCCGGCTGTCTCGAGCACTTCACCGGCGAGTCGCTGGAGCAGCTACGAACCGCCATGAGCTATGCCCTGGCGACAGGCAACGACTTCGAACTGGAACTGCCCTGCGTTCGCGCCGACACAACTCCCTGCTGGCTAATCATTCGGGGTGAAAAGAGCGGCGAGGCGACACTGCGCGGCACCGTTCTCGATATCTCGGCCCGCAAACACGCAGAATCCGAGCGCCAAGCCCTGCAAGAACAATTGCTGCATGCCCAAAAACTTGAATCGATCGGCCGTCTCGCCGGAGGCGTCGCTCACGATTTCAACAACATGCTGGGAGTCATCCTCGGGTACACCGAACTCTCTTTGGACAAACTGCCGCATGCCCATCCGGTCCGTAGCCATCTCCAGGAGGTCCAGACCGCCGCCGGCCGTTCCCGGGATCTGGTCAGTAAACTCCTGGCATTCGCACGCCGACAAACGGCCACCCCCCATCTGCTCGACCTCAATCAGACCATCTCCTCACTGCTGACCATGTTGCAGCGGATGATCGGCGAAGAAATCGAACTCGTCTTCAAACCTGCCGCACAGCTTTGGCCGGTGGTCATCGACCCGGGCCAGGTGGATCAGTTATTGGCCAATCTCTGCGTCAACGCCCGTGATGCCATCAGCGGCAGCGGCCACATCACCATCGAGACGGATAACGTCACGGTGCAGGAACCACGCGTATGCGGCCCGGAAGTCTGTTCCCCCGGCGACTATGTGCAACTCAGGATCAGCGACACCGGCTGCGGTATGGACACCGATACGCAGCGACAGATTTTCGATCCGTTCTTCACCACCAAAGCGGTCGGCAAGGGCACTGGCCTGGGCCTCTCCACGGTCTTTGGCATCATCAAACAAAATAACGGGTTCATCAATGTGGCCAGCAGCCCCGCGCACGGCACCACATTCACCATCTTCCTGCCGAGAAACCGGGAAAAGACCGATGACGTCCGAACCTGAAGGCAAGCCGCTTCTTTTTTCCACCATGCCATCACCCCGTGTCAAAAATCCGGCTACCAGGTATAGTGGACGGGCTCTTTTTAGGTTCATCCGACTCAAGCGTACGTCTCTACAACCGGGGAGGCGGAGGGTATCGCTGGAAAACGCCTCGCGGAGGCCCGTCGGCGCGCCACAGCAGGCCCGCAGGGTTGCGGACAGGACGTCCGCAACTGACAGCAGGCCACGGATGGCCTGTCTGTCAGCCGTGGGGTGACGGCGACCAGGCCGAAGAGCAGCGTTTGGAAGCGATGCTCTTCGCCTTCCCGGTTGCAGAGACGTACGCTTGAGTCGGATGAAACAAAAATAATTTAGACGGGGATGGGCTCAATAGAGGTCGTTGAGTGCGACGCCGATGCCGACGGTGTTCTGGTACCAGTTGTAATCGATCATCGACTCGCCGTAGCCGCTGAACAGCTGGATATAACCGCGGAGCGGTCCGATAATCGGCGGGGTAACCCAGGAAAATTCGGCCGAACCCTTGCCGGTCCGCGGGTTGCCACCGAGTTTCAAGGACAGGCCATGACCGCCCCAGCGATACAGCAGGGTCAGGTCGCCGTATCCATAATAGTCGGTAATGTCAGGGTTTTCGTCCTCGTCGACTTCCGGCAGATGGGTCCAGAGCTTGAGAAACAGTCCGAAGTTGTCCTTTTCCACCCCAAACTCGGCAAACAGCCGGTCCCAGCTGCGGGAAATGAGTCCCGATTGTCCGTTGGACTGGTGTACGTAGCCGAGGTTCAGCAGGTTCCAGGAAAAACCGGCCCAACTCAGCCCGGGACGGTAACTGAGAAACAATTCCGGCTCGTAGCTGGTCTCTCGAAACGGACGTGAGTTGTCGTCATTGTAGACCTGCCAATGGCTCTCTTGGGTATAGGCCAGCCAGACCCCGAGACGGCGGCTCTCGGTGGCCCACAGGCGGGTCTTGAAGCTGATCTGAAAGGACGCTTCCAGGGGATCGGTGCCGGAGGACTCACCGTAGGCGTCGAACAACGCCGAGTAGGGGGTCTCGTTCACGTCGGTGGAATAGCGGGCCAGCAGCGCATAGTTACGCTGGTGGGTCGTGATCATGGCTCGATTGCTGCTGGGGTCGAAGGCCCACACACCATCGATGAGCGAGACGGTTTTTTTCTCCTCGTGTTCCGGTGCGACGGCCGCCGGATCGGCCTGGACGGTCGCCTCGTCAGCGTCCGGAAGGTTCAACCGATCTATCGTGCCCACTGCGGTGGCGGGTTTTTCCTGGCGGCCGCTGATACGATCGTAGCAGGCGAGCCGCTCGGCAGGATCGGCCAGGCCATGGCATTGGCTCACGTCCGGTTTGATTGGATCGATTTCGCGGCCATCGACAGGGGAGGAGAACCACAGCAGAACAGCAACCAGGTGATAGGAAATAATCCGGCAAGTCATGGCGATACGTTTGGCTGTCGATGGTGATGGAGTTACCGGCCAGCGCGGCAGGACCGCTGCGGATCGGGATCGAAGATGCAATCTAGCTCAAGACCGTGTTTGCCGCAACTATCAGGAAGGGGACATGGATCGTTCTGGATGGCGTGACCGGGGAGTACGTAAGCTCTTCGGGGGCCGTGACAAGGTGAGTCGTTCGGTCAACTGGTCGGCGCCCGGCGGCAGCACCATAAGGATTTCCGCTCTGGCTTTCGGCTCACCGACCACCGTAAAGGAGGGATCGGTCTTGATCTGGCGAATGGTGTAGGCTGTCCGTCTTGGTGCCGGTATGGTGCTGGTTATTGCCGTTTCTGCCGGTTTCCTGGTACAGTTAATCACGAGGGGGCGAGACTGGTCTCGCCCCGGTCGTGCCAAACCACGTAAAGGAGACGGTCAGTGCCGTATCGCCAAAGTCGATTGTCCGGAGGATGACGGTCCACACGTTTACCTGGCGGTGACCAGGTTGATCCGTACCCTCCCGCCGAGTCTCTGCCGACCGGTGCCGGTGCGAGGATGACTCCGGAACAACGGAGCCTGATTCGAGACGCCGTGCGGCAGCGTTATCGATCAGTGGCCCAGGGAGCCGCCGGTCTGTTTCGTTATCCCACCGGAAGGCAGGGCGCCCTGTTACTGGGGTACGATAGCGAGTTGGTGAATTCCTTGCCAGAGCAGGTGCTGTGCAGTTTCTGCGGGGTTGGCAACCCGTTTTCTGTCGGCCCGGTAACTCCTGGAGCGACGCTGCTCGACATTGGCTGTGGCAGCGGCTTTGATGTGATTGTCGCCGCTCGTCTGGCCGGCCCGCAGGGTCGGGTGCGAGGTGTTGATATTTCTCCGGAGATGTTGACGCAAGCCCGACGGAATATTGCGGCGACCGGGACGACAACGGCTGAGGTGGTCTGTCTCGACGACGAGTTCCTGCCCTACGAAGACGGTCTTTTCGATCTGGTCATCGCCAACGGCGTCTTCAACCTTTCTCCGGCTAAGCGTTCGTTGTTTCACGAGGTCTATCGAGTGCTCAGGCCAGGCGGCCGATTGCAGTTCGCCGATATTGTCCTGCGGCAGGGGGCGCGGTCCAGCCCGTTTGCCGATGCGAAATCGTGGGCGCACTGAATCGGTGGGGCGATCCCGGTCGGGGATCAATGCCGGTTGCTGCGCGAAGCGGGTTTTCACCAGGTGGATATGGTGCACGAGACGCCGGTACGGACGTCCGCATCTACCGGGGGCGCTTTGTTTGTCGCCACTCGTCCGCAATGAACCGGGGCTGTTGGCAGCATACACCACACAGCTGCTGCTTTTCTATCTGCCGTTTTGCCGTTATGCAGCGATCTTCGATAATAGCAAAGGGCTCTGAGCTGCGTCGATCGATTGAACCAGAACACCTGAAAAC